>CAZSNX010000236.1:0-7003 GCA_964607945.1 uncultured Candidatus Obscuribacterales bacterium | reverse complement strand
GCAAGCCGGCAGCGACTTCGAAGCGGTTGCTTGTGCCGCGGAGAAAGTTGGTGGAACATACGTTCTGTCCGGGAAAAAGACATGGGTGGTTAATGCGGCGGTGGCTGGGCTGCTGGTGGTTCTGGCTAAAGCAGCCAGCCGGGATGATAAGGATGGAGAGTTGACGCTCTTAATAGCTGACATTAGCTCCGGTAAGAGTGTGAAGGTTGGGCCGGATCGCGTCAAGCTGGGGCTTAAATCGTCTTTGTCAAATGACGTCGAATTCGACAGTTTGGAAGTTCCGGCAGATAACAAGCTTGAATCATCAGATGGTGCGAAAGAACAAGTTCTCTTCGCAATGGACATCGCAAAAGTGGTTGTGTCGGCTGCCGCGGTGGGGCTGACTGATGCTGCTTTGAAGCAAGCTGTGTTGCATGCGCGCAACCGGCAACAATTTGGCAAGACAATCGGACAGTTTCAGGCGATTCAATGGAAGCTGGCCGATCACAGCACTGAGGCGGAAGCTGCGAAGTTGCATACTTATCGTGCGGCTTGGAGCAAAGATGAAGAGGCTGCTGAGTTCAGAAAGTTTGCTTCCATGTGTAAGTGGTTCGCAGCCAAAGTGGCACGCAATTACAGCGGAGAAGCACTGCAAGTGCTAGGTGCTGCCGGTATCAGCTGTGACTCGGAGCTCGAACGATTTTATCGGGATGCCAAAGTGATGGAAATCTGCGAAGGAACATCGGAGTTTCAGAAAGTCTTGCTCGTGAAGGAGCTTGATATTTAAGCTGGACCGGTTGCCTGCCGCTGGCATGGATATAATGGAAAAATCTGGTGGGTGAAACTTCTATCCACTGCTGGGAGGCATCGCAATGATCTTCAAAGTAGGCAGGATGGTCCCGCGCTTGTTCTTGTTGTTTACCGTTTCAGCTACCTTTTTCAATAGTCCGGCCGGTTTGGCAGACGCCTATTACGACCAAGGTGTTGCGCTTTACAATAAGCGAAATTTCAAAGGAGCGGCACCATACTTTGAGTATGCGGTTCGTAGTACGCCTTCCGATAGTAATGCCTATTACTATGCTGCGCTGACCTATCAACAATTGAATGATTGGCCGAGAGCTAAACAGATGTATCGGCAACTGGTCGAAAAGTTTCCCGATAGTCAGGCCGGCGGACTGGCAAGGAGTGTTCTTCAGAAATACGACCCGGACTTTATGAAAAGAATTGGTGCTCAAGCTTCGTCATCATCCATTTCTTCGTCGGCGTCTGCATTCATCGGGCTGATTCAGTCAGGTTCTTCCAGGAGTGCCGATTTCGATCAACTTCCAAATGAGGGCAAGATTTATTTCCAGCGCGTCGGCAACAGTCAGCACATAGAAGCGGATATCAATTCGCGCAAGATTACGATGGTGTTTGATACCGGTGCTGAGCAATGTGTTTTTGGAAAGAACCATTTGCGCGATCTTGGAATTACTCCGCCGGCCGGACCGCCGGTAGGACAATCCTATGGGGTGGGCTCCAGCGCTGCGGTCGGAACCTGGCCGATGCAGGTGACACTAAAAGTTGGTAACATCGAACGGCGGAATTTCAATGTGGTAATTCAGGATGTGATGCCGACCGAACCGCTTTTGGGCCAGTCGTTTTTCAAGGATTTCTTGTGCACAACTGATCCTGGTGCCAAAACAATTTCTTTCCGCAAGCGTGGCACCGGCGGCTCTGCTGCCGCTAGCAACTATGACGTGCCATTTCGCCGAGAAGGCAATGAGATGGTGGTAAACGTACTTGTAAACGGCAAGTCTTGCCCAATGTATTTCGATACCGGCGCTGACAACATCGCATTTACGTATTCGCAGGTGAAAAATCTTGCGCTCGATATTCCCGATGATGCTCAGGTCGGGCAAAGTATTGGAATAGGTGGTGCAACCCGGAGCTTTCACTTTTCGGTCGACAGGATGAAGATGGGACCGATTGAAAAGTCCAATGTTGAAGTGTCAGTTGTAGAGAATGCTTCGATGCCGAAGCCGCTTCTCGGACAAAACTTCTATCGTGATTGGCAGTTTACGGTTGACAGTGAACGCAACGTCATTCATTTCTTGCGAAGATAGGCGCCTGCTGTTTTCGACTTGCAGGCTAAAGGAGTGTCATGATCTCTGGAATGCTCGTGCTAAAGCGAAAGTTTTTGATCTTGCTTGCCCTGTGCAGCTGCTTCCTTTGTTGTCGGGCAGCACGTGCGGACGCGTATTACGATCAAGGAGTGGCGCTCTACAATCAACGCAACTACAAGGCTGCCGCACCGTACTTCGATTACTTGGTGCGCAACTCGTCGCGAGAAAGCAATGTTTATTACTATTCGGCTCTCAATTACCAGCAGCTAGGTGATTGGCCACGTGCCAAGCAGATGTACCGCGTCTTGGTTGAAAGATTCCAGGACTCGGAAGCCGGCCACCTGGCGAGCAGTGTCTTGCAGAAGTATGATCCCGACTTCATGAAGAAGATGGCATCAGCCGGACGCGGAAGCGCTTCCGGTAGCAGCTCTCAATCTGGTGCCTCCCGCGGTGGCGTCACCTATGCGCGCCGTGCGCAAGGAGGCTATACCGGCACTGCAGATTACGCGAGACTTCCTCGCGAATCGACAATAAGCTTTCAGCGCAAGGGCAATAGCCAACATGTCGAAGGCTATGTCAATGGCCAGTCGATCGAGATGGTCTTTGACACCGGTGCCTCAAGCTGCGTGTTCGGGAAAAATCATTTGCAGGAGATCGGTGTCAAATTGCCGTCCGGTCCGCCGACCGGTCAAAGTGTGGGTGTAGGCTCCAGTACACCGGTGGGAACTTGGGAAATGCCTGTCACCTTTCGAGTGGGAAATATGGAGTTACACAACTTTGTGATCTCTGTCCAGGAATACTTACCTACGGAGCCATTACTCGGGCAGACGTTCTTTCAAAATTTCGAAGTCTCGACCGATACTGTTGGTAACACAATTACTTTTAGAAAAAGGGAGGCAACAGCGCGATTTGAAAAGAACGACCGAAACAATGTCCCTTTCAGGAAATACGGCAAAGACTTGGTTGTTAACGTCAAGGTCAACGGCCAACCTTGCGCGATGTTCTTTGATACGGGAGCTGACGGAGTCGCATTCACGCTCGGTCAATTGCGTAAGCTAGGCATGGAGATACCGGACGATGCTGAAGTGGGTCAATCGTCCGGTATCGGTGGTGCGACCAGAAGCTTTCATTTCACAGTTCATGATATGGAGCTCGGGCCGATTTATAAGGAGAATGTTGAAGTTTCGGTCGTGGAGGACGCGCATATGCAGTTTCCTCTATTGGGTCAAACTTTCTTCAAAGATGCTGAGTACAGCATCGATTACAATCATAATGTCATTAACTTCAAAAATCCTTGATTCCGGTCCGGGGATGTGGAAGGCGAATGCTCGGTTGGATTAACTTGAAACTCAGGTGCTTGTGACGGAAATCTCTCTTGTCGTTGTGGCGATGAACGAAGAGCGCACCATTGGAGATGTTCTAGCTGCTGCTGGTTCAATCGTGGATGAAATTATTTTGGTGGACTCCGGTTCGACCGACCGAACAATTGAGATAGCTGAGACATGCGGTGCTAGAGTCGTTCACCAGGATTGGCTTGGATACGCTGCTCAGAAGAACTTTGCAATCGGATTGGCTGCAAATGAATGGGTGCTCAGTCTGGATGGTGACGAAGTAGTGACACCAGAATTAGTGTCAGAGATCGACCAATTGAAAAATGCCGGTTCGCTCGAATCGTACGATGGCTATAAAATTCCCCGGGTTCTGTTTATCGGCAGCAAAGCGGTGCGGCACGGCGGCTTCTATCCGGACGCACAGTTGCGGCTGTTTCGCAAGTCGAAAGGAAAGTTCAATCAAAGAGCCGTACACGAAAGAGTTTTTGTCGATGGCAAGGTCGGCAGCCTGACAGCCGGCATGAATCACTATTCGTACAAAGATGTCGCCGGCTTTTCTAATGCCATGGAGAAGTATGCACGATTATCTGCCCAGCATTTTTTTGAAGATGGATACAAGTGGTGGCAATTGAGCGCGTGGAACGAACTGTTGCACCCGGTCTGGACATTTCTCTATCGCTTCGTAGTGCGGGGTGGTTTTCTGGACGGTGCACTTGGATTTCGGCTCAACTTGATCTACAGCGATTACGTTCGCAAGAAGATTCGTTATTTGCGCCAACTGGTAAAGCAGAATCGACCGTAAAGCCGTTGATGTGGATTGTAAAACCGACTTTATCCTGTAGATTTCCTCTTGCTCGTCAAGGCGGTGAAAGGACCGAGAAAACTATTTTGTTTTGCCGGGGCGTCTCTGGCAGCCGCCCGGGGAGCTGGTGAAAGACGGCGAACAGGGCTGCTAGGGGAGCCGCTAGCGAAGATACGACGAGTAAGCGGTGACGCAGCATGCTTGGACGAGCGCTCAGAGCCTTTTGATATAGTGAAGACAGGAGGCTTGCAAAGTGGACTTCAGTTTCGAGCAGATCGAGATTGTGGCATCCGCTCTTGAGCGGCTAATCATACGTTTGGCTCTTGTGCTCTTGCTGCTGCCCAGCGTAGCTGTCGCTCAGGCGTTTTGTGCCGATAGTGAATTAAGCAGTACGGAGCCTTTCAAATTGCATGCCACAGTTTCAGAGTTGGGACGCACGGGCATCACGGATTCAATCTGGAGATACTTCAGCGATCAAGGAGCTGCAGCTTACTCAAAAGGTGATTATGCTTCTGCTGAAAGGTATTATCAAACAGCTCTGCGCGACGCTCAAAAACATAAGATCGATGATCGCAATCTGGTTCTAATCACCACCAACCTGGCAGCGAGCTTGAGAGAACAGGGCAAATTCGAACAATCCGGAGTGCTCTTCAGGAGCGCGCTTTCTAAAAGCGAGAAGTTGGGCCACGGGAAAAATGCACCATACTCATACGCATTAAGGCAGTATGCAACTCTTCTGCGCAAGACCGGACGTGAGGATGAGGCGAGATTCGCTTATGAATCCGCGCAAAGCGGATCTCGCCTTATACGACCGTCGATATCGACTGGAGCCGCTTTCGATCGCCGGTCGCCGTTGCTTTCCGGCGCCGGACCGGCGCCGGCGGCACCGCTTGGGCCGGCTCCACCAGCAGTAACTTCGACAGGAGCAGTTAGCTATCCTTTCGAACCGTCAGGCGATCAGTACGAAGACACGATCATTTTCGACTTCACTGTAATCGGCGTTTCGCAATTTCCCGGAGCTGCCGGTCCGGATGCTCGGGTCTTTCATCACAGTCGAACTGCCATCAGCGGCGCACGTGCTGACTGGGTGCGCGATGCGCTCGGTCAGATGGGTGCCGGCCAATAGAGCAGCAACAATGCTAATTTATCCGCACGTTCAATCCCAGCTGATACCAAGAATCTTTTCCATCAGCTGTCGGTACTGTTTGAAGTTTTGCTGGTAATTCTTACTGCCGGCAGAGACTCTCAGCGAGCCTTGTTGGTCTGGCTTTTTCCGGCCCGGAGCAATTTCGTCAAGCTTAGCTTCAGTAACCCAACCCCTGGCAAGGATTACCTCTTCGACACTCATCCCGGTAACTTCCTGGTCGGCTAGCACGAGCTGTGCCTGGGCTGGTGAAATTACGTTTGTTTCGAGCAAAATCTGAATCAACCCGATTCCTAGATTTTCCCCGCCGACAATCGTTGAGCCAGAGTCGTTAAAGTCGCTGGAAGAAGTTTTTTTCGGCTCTTCAGGCGTAGATTCGGGGTCGCTCATTGGCCTTTCGGGAAGCGATTAAAGGTCAGCTTGTTCCTCAGATTGAGAGGCTACTTCGACATCAACCCTTTTACCATGCTCGTTTGCGACTGCTCGTACCAGCAGTCGCAAGGCGGAAATAGTCTTGCCGCCCTTGCCAATCAGGCGTCCGGTCAAGGCCGGATCGCATGTTGCCGACACGATGACATGATGCTGCTGTTGCGCGTCCCGTTTGATCTGAATTGCGCTGGGATCGCGCGCTAATACGGTCAGCACGTATTCTGCCAAATCTTCGCCAGAGGTATTGGCGTAGTCTACCGGGCCTGCTGGGCGGAAGCGGGGGCCTGAGGGGCGTCCCCAGCCTTTCTTATAAGACTTTGAACCGTCTCGCTGGGCTGGGCGCCATTTTTTATCCATCTTTCGACCGCTTCTTTATCGAGCTTGAGTTCTTTAGACCGAGGATTGTAATAGCCAAGTTCTTCGATGGGCATCCCATCGCGTCGATTGCGGCCGTCTGTTACGACCACCCGGTAATGGGGCGTCTTCTTGGCCCCTATACGCTTAAGCCTGATTTTAACCACTGAACCTTCCTCTAATGGACCTCTGAATAACTGTATTTGGCGCTCACACTCAAGCGCTTTGTCGGCGTCGTCCTTCGCCTCTTCCGTGCTTCATCAACACGCTTGCCCACAAAAAGATTCGCACTTTCTGCGCCTGCTTATTCTACCAGATCAAAAACGCTTGCCCTTTTTGCGAAAATAGCCCCCGCCTGGTCCTTTGAGCGGGAAACCAGGAGGAGGATTCCGCGGAAAGCCTCCCGGTGGTAACTTCGGAAGTTGAGGCATGGAGCCGGCTGGAGGCTCGGGACTACCAGGCATTCCGAACGGCATCCCACCCGGCATTCCGGGAAATCCGGAGCCGAACATTTTTCTCATTTGAGTGAACATTTTTCGCATCTGTTCAAACTCATTTAACATTTGTCCTACTTCATTGTCTTTAAGACCAGCGCCGGCAGCTATACGTCTGCGGCGGCTCATGTTGATGATTTCTGGCTTTTGACGTTCAGCTGGCGTCATGGAATTAATAGCCGTCTCATAAAGTTTGAACATATTCTCACCATGACTGGCGATCAAGTCCTGCTGCTCGCTGGATAATCCAAGCATTCCGCCCATTCCCATCATCTTCATGATGTCGCCTAACGAGCCCATCTTCTTCATCATCCGCTGAGCGGAAATAAACATTTCGAGGGTAAACTCACCCCCCATCATTTGTT
>CAZSNX010000235.1:699-7008 GCA_964607945.1 uncultured Candidatus Obscuribacterales bacterium | reverse complement strand
CATCCACGGTGACCATGCCACTCAGCCGGCTGCTGACAGTACTGCTCATACTCATTTTTCAATGCCGGCTCGAAGCACGCGCAGAAAGTGCCCCCGAGAAGTCGCCGGCACCGGAAATCGTTCAACTTCGACCGGAACTTCCGAAGCGATTCGGGCTCGATCAAGCGATTCAGCTGGCAAAACTAAACTACCCGTCCATCCGAGAATCAAGAGCTCGCGAGTTAGCTGCAAGAGAAAGCGTTCATCTTGAAAAGCTGACGCAATACATGCCGAAGCTGGACATGCTCTGGCAAGGACTTACGTCTACTCGCAACAACATATCGGGAACTCTCCTGGGAACGCACGAAATCATACCTACCATCTCCGGTGCCGTCAGACCTGGCACCAGCATGATCTCGCGCTGGGGATCCAGTGCCGGTGCATTCTTTGCCTGGGAGCCAATCGATTTCGGACTGCACAAAGCAGAGATAAATGTTGCAAAATCGCTTTACGATCAAGCTCGATGGTCCACCGCTGTTACCGAACTGGACGTCCAGGTGGGTGCGACGGCTTCATTTATCGGCGCGCTCGTAGCAGAACAGGAAGTAATCGCCAACCAAGCCACCGTCGACCGGCTGCAGGTTTTCTACGATACTGTCTCCGCTTTAGTCAGCAAAGAGCTCAGAGCCGGAGTCGACAAATCGCTGGCTGGTGCCGCGCTGCTCCAGTCCAGGAATGTTTTGATCCTTTCGCAGGAAAGGGCTAGAATCGCGCGCGCCTCATTGGCTGAATCACTGGGAATTGCCGGTACGCCGGTTGAAATTGAGCCCGGTCCCTTGCTTTCGATGCCCGGAGAGTTTAAAAGGGACCTGCTACCCGGTCTTGAATCGCATCCTCTGGCTTTGCAACGGCAAGCCGAGATTCAGACAGTTTTGTCCCGCTATCACGCCTTAACCCGCACATACTACCCTCACTTCCAAATACTGGGCGCAATCTGGGGCCGCGGCAGCAGTTACGACGAAGGCGGCTATGCAAACCGCAACGGGTTACTCTTGACCGTTCCGGATTATGGAATCGGCTTGAATGTAATCTTCCGTTCTCTGGATATTTTCTCAATCAACAGCAAAAAGAGAATCCAGCGACACAACGAGCAGTTGGAGCGAGCTCGCTATGATCTCGTAATGCAAACGCTCAAGTTTCAAGATGAAAAGTCCCGTGCCTTGATTGAAGGGTCGCTGAAGATCGCTGCAAATACTCCACTGCAGTTAGCCGCTGCACAGGAAGCAGAGCTGCGGGCACGCACGCGTTACAGAGTCGCATTGGCAAATGTCGTCGAAGTAGCGGAAGCCGAGCAATTGCTGGCGCAGTCTCAGATTGCCGACGCAGTCGCCAGAGCCGACGTATGGCGCGCACTGCTGGTAGCCTCGGCAGCACACGGCACCATCAAACCATTCTTATCACTGGTTTCGAGCGCGGAAGTAAAAGGGAAATAGCCTAATGTGGATTATCAACACTGCACTGCGCCGCCCGATGACTATTCTGGTCTTCGTTGTCAGCATCATTCTAGTAGCGGCGCTAGCGTTGTCGAGAATGCAGGTGGACATTTTTCCGGACTTGAACATGCCGGTTGTCTACGTCATCCAACCATACGGCGGCATGGACCCCGGCCAGATGGAAGGCTATCTGGTCTCGTATTACGAGTATCACTTTCTGTACATCTCCGGCATCGAGCACATCGAATCAAAATCAATTCAAAGTGCTTCGTTGATGAAGCTCGTGTTCCACCCGGGCACCAACATGGCCGATGCGATGGCACAAGTGGTGGCACAAGTCGAGAGAGCCAAGGCATTCATGCCGCAGGGTACGGTGGGCCCTTTCATCATGCGCTTCGACGCCGGAAGCGTTCCGGTTGGATATCTCGTCTTCTCCAGTGACACCAGGGGCGTAAAGGAGATTCAAGATCTGGCGCTCTTTCGGGTCAGACCGATTTTCGCCACTCTGCCGGGCGTTTCGGCACCGCCTCCGGTCGGCGGCAATCAACGCACGATTGTAATTACCGTCAATCCGGAGCGGCTAAGAGCCTACCGAATGCCGCCGGACGAGGTTGTAAATGCGGTCTTAAGGGGAAGCATCATCATTCCGTCCGGCATCGTGGCAACTGAAGATCTCTGGCGAATCGCATCCATTAACAGCGTGCCAAAGAATATCGTCGAAGATCTGAAGATGCTGCCGATCCGAACCGGGCACGGACCAGCCGTCTATCTTCGCGACATCGGTCAGCTCGAAGACTCGATGGACATCACTACCGGCTACGCGCTGGTTAACGGCAAGCGAACAGTATACATACCAGTCACCAAACGTTCTGACGCTTCGACTCTGACAGTGGTCAGCGCAATCAAGCAGAATCTGCCCTTCATGCAGTCGCGTATTCCGGAAGATATCAAAATCTCATTCGAGTTCGATCAATCAATCTACGTAAAGGAGGCTATCAACTCACTGCTGTTCGAAGGAGCAATGGGAGCCGGACTGACAGGTTTGATGGTGCTTCTATTCCTCCATGATTTGAAGTCCGCCATGATTGTGGTAATTAATATTCCCTGCGCGCTGATGGCATCAGTGGTGGCACTGTGGTTTACGGGCCAGACCATAAACATTATGACCTTGGGCGGACTAGCGCTCGCCGTCGGTATTCTGGTCGACGAAGCGACCGTGGCGATTGAAAATATCCACACTCACTTAGCCAGAGGCGAGCCACCGAACGTAGCAGCAATGAACGCCTGCCATGAGACAGTCACCCCCCGGCTGCTGTCAATGCTGGCAGTGCTTTCCGTATTCATGCCGTCTTTCTTCATGGTGGGCGCGGTCAAAGCGCTCTTCATTCCGCTATCGCTTGCAGTTGGGTTCTCCATGATCGCCTCCTACCTGTTATCGAACTCCCTGGTGCCAATACTTTCGTCCTATCTGCTAAAGCACCAACATTCATCGAGCGCTCCGACTACGGCGCTAGGTCGAGCCGGAGCAGCCTTTTCTCAGCAAGTGGAGTCGACTTTCGAAGCGGTCCGCGCAGCTTACGAGGGGCTGGTGGAAAGGATGCTGGCTATTCGCTGGCTGGTGGTGGGAGTTTATGCGCTCGTCATCGGCTTGGTTCTCGGCTTGATCTACCCACAGCTGGGCACCGAGATCTTTCCGCAAGGCAACAGCCCGAGCTTCAGCTTGAGAATGCGAGCCAAAGCCGGGACTCGCATCGAAAAAACAGAAGAACTTGCACTGAAGGCGCTCAAGATAATCGGCGCGGAGATGGGCGAGCACAATATTCAGATGACTCTTGGCTACGTTGGAACGCAACCTCCGACATACGCCATCTTGAACATGTATATATGGACCAGCGGTCCGCAAGAAGCGATCTTACTGGTGGCAGCCAAACCGGACAGCAAGCTCAACGGCGATAGCGTGAAGCGTCATCTCCGCGAGCGCTTGAATAAAGAAATTCCAGGTGTGCAATTCTCTTTCGAGGCTGGCGATATCGTCAATCAGGTAATGAATTTTGGCGCGCCCACACCGATTGAAGTGGCGCTGAACGGACCGAACCTCGAACAAGACAGATTGTTTGCCGGCACGATTCTGGAGCAGCTGAAAAAGGTCAAACATCTAGTGGATGTCGAGTTCGAGCAGCCGCTCGACTACCCGACCATCGACGTGCATGTCGACAGAGAACGCGCAGGGCAGCTCGGCGTCACGGTCGAGGAGGTCGGACAGTCTCTGCTTGCCTCCACTTACTCAAGCCGTTTCTATCAACCAATGTATTGGCGCGATCCCAAAAGCGGCTATTCCTACCAGGTGCAAGTTCAGGTTCCGCAGTATCACATGAACAACATTCGCCAGGTGGAGAACATTCCGCTCATGCCTCGCACAAGCACAATTCCAGTGCAAATGCCTAACAAGGTGATGAGCTTGAATCATCAGGAGCAGACAATTCCGCTGGTTAGACACGAGCCGCTCGGTCCATACGTGCGCGATGTAGCAAGCGTGAGCTACGGCATGATGCCAGCCGAGTTCGACCACTACAACCAGCAAAGAATGTTGACCATCAGCGCTAACATTGCCGGCACTGACCTCGGACGAGCATCGAAGGCGGTGGCAGAAGCGATTGAGCGGGCCGGCAAACCGCCTAGAGGAGTGATTGTTCAAACGCGCGGACAAATTCAACCGATGAAAGATACATTCGAAGGGCTCACGCTCGGTCTTTCACTGGCTATCGTTACAATCTTCCTGCTGCTTCTTTCGTACTACCAATCTTTCAGGCTGGCATTCGTGACTCTGACCACCGTGCCGGCGGTAGTAGCCGGGGTAGTCGTCATGCTCTATATAACGGGAACGACCTTAAACATCGAGTCATTCATGGGCTCGATTATGGCAGTAGGCGTAGGAGTCGCCAATGCCATCTTGCTTGTCACCTTCTCAGAGGAGAATCGGCAAGCTGGCGATGGCTGCGACCAGGCAGCAGTGCGCGGCGCCCAAAGCCGGCTGAGAGCAATTCTGATGACGTCCATAGCCATGACCGCCGGCATGATTCCAATGGCGCTTGGACTGTCGGAGGGAGGTTCTCGCTCAGCGCCACTGGGAAGGGCTGTGATTGGTGGATTGCTCGCCTCTACTCCGGCTGTGTTATTGATTCTCCCGCTCATTTTTGCGATAGTGCAAAGTCGCGCCAGCCGCAAGCTGCCGAGTTTGCATCCCGACGATCAGAGCAATGAAACTCGAAGCGAGTAACCCGATGCCAAGAGAACAAAATCCACAATCTCGTCCTTTGGTGCTAGCGGCGGCTCTAATGTCCGTCGCCATGATTTCAGGCTGCAGTTCAAAACCAAGCGAGGCACCGCATACGGAAAACAGCCTGCAAAGCGTACCCGTCACCAAGGTGCTATCGAAAAGACTCAAACGCGAAATGATCCTGCCTGGAGAGATTCTGGCATTTCAGGATGTGCCAATCTATCCGAAAGTTCCGGGATTTATTCAATGGATCGGGATCGACCGCGGATCGATAGTGAAAAAAGATCAAGTGTTGATCAAGGTGATCGCACCAGAGCTCGATGCGCAGGTGCAGGAAGCAGCCGCGCAAGTAAAGGCAGCGATGGCCACGCTTCGAGAGTCGCAAGCGAAGCTCTCTAGCCACCAGGAGCAGCGCTCAAAGGCGCAAGCTAGATACCAGGCAAACCACGACACCTACGAACGCCTGAAGGACGCAGCGAAAACGCCCGGAGTGGTGGCATACAATGACGTGGAGATAGCCGAAAAGTTGGCTGAAGCCGATCTGGCACAAGTTCGTTCGGTAGAACAGGTCATTAAATCCACTGAAGCACAGGTCAAATCAGAAGAAGAAAAAGTTAAGGCTGCAGAGAAACACTTTAAATCAAAGAGCGATATAAGAGCATACTTAACTGTGACTGCACCGTTCGACGGTATCATTACCGAACGCAACACACACACTGGCAGCTTTGTCGGTCCGCCGGCCGGTCCGGTACCGATGGTGAGAATCAGAGAGCTTTCACTCCTTAGGTTGGTCATACCGGTGCCCGAGATAGCTGTCGGCGGCGTGCAAGAAGGAGACAAGATCTACTTCACTGTGCCTGCCTATCCCGGACAAAAGTTCAGCGGATTGATCAGAAGGATCGGCCATTATCTCGACGAGAAGACTCGCACCATGCCGGTAGAACTAAACGTACACAATCCTAAATGGCAATTGTCGCCAGGCATGTTTCCTGATGTGTTTTGGCCGAGCACCCGCACGCAGCCGTCTTTGTTTGTACCGACATCAGCAATTGCAGCCACCTCTGAACGCACTTTTGTTGTGCGGATAAAAGACGGCACAGTTAGCTGGATTGACATTAAGCGTGGTCAACCGATGGGTGACCTGGTAGAAGTATTCGGAGAACTGAAAGATGGCGATGAAGTATCACTACGCGGCTCCGATGAACTCAAACCGGGTCAACGCGTGCAGGCATCCTATTCTTCTGCCGCTGCGAACCAGACCGCCGGAGACGCCGAGGGAGAGTAGAGGTTCACCGGAGCGATGCAACAGTTTACCGTAGAAATCAGAAACCAGCTCAATCCGGTCAGCGCAGCGGAATGGAGTTATCTCTTTCCCGACAGCCCGAATACATTCGAGACGATCTCGCTGCTGCAACAATCCGGAGTGAAGGAGTTTCAGTTCTTCAGCATCCTGGTTCGAGTGGAGCGACGTCCCATCCTGCTCTTGCCAATGTTCAAAACAGAGCACTACTTGGGCGCAACATTGGAGGCGGAGATAAAGAAAGCCGCCGACATGGTTGA
>CAZSNX010000235.1:0-689 GCA_964607945.1 uncultured Candidatus Obscuribacterales bacterium | reverse complement strand
CTCTTTTGAGAGTAGGAATTGTAGACCAGCAATGGGGAGAGATCGGCTATTGTCGCGATCTTTCCAAGCATGAACTAGGCTCCGCCTGGGACATGGCGCTGAAAGCGCTCGACCTCTTCTGCGACGCAGAGGGAGTGCAGATCTTAGCGTTCACCGAATTCACACCGGAAAGCGGCGAAATGTTGCCACTGGATAAGCTGAGTGATTTTGTAATCGCAGATGGTGCACCATTCATTCAGATACCGGTCGACTTCCCGACCGTAGACGCCTATTTAATGAGTCTTCCAAAGGATACTCGCCACTTCTTACGCCGCAGCTATCGCAAGTCCGCACCGGTTGAGACAATCAGGACTCGCGATCCGATTGGCTGGCTCGACTCAATTTACGAGCTCTATCTCAAGCAGGTCGCGCGCAGTGAGTTAAATCTCAACGGCACTCAAAACAAGAGCTACTTCGCGGATGCCTGCCGGGTAGACTCATCAGCGGAATACTTTCTCTATGTCTTGAACGGTCAGCTGATCGGATTCGAATTACTTTGCCGCTTGCCTAATTGCCTGCTGTCCAAGTTCGTAGCGATCGATGAAGGTAAGGGCCGCGAGCACAATCTGTATTTCCGCAGCTGGATGGACATCGTCAGCTACTGCATCGAGGAACATATTCCAATGATCGATTTGGGCTGCACCGGCGAA
>CAZSNX010000234.1:0-7009 GCA_964607945.1 uncultured Candidatus Obscuribacterales bacterium | reverse complement strand
GTCCGGAAAGACTTTCAGGGCCCTTTCGTAGCATTCAACTGCTTCGTCCCAGCTTCCCTTGTCGTGCAGTACGTTGCCCAGATTGAGATAAGCCATTTGATACTTCGGATCAAGCTCCAGAGTCTGGCGATAAGCCTCCGCAGCCTCATCCAGAAGCCCCACCGCTCTCAGCACGTTGCCCAGATTGTAGTGGGATTGAACGAAATCGTTTTTCAGGGAGATAGCCATTCTGTATGCGGCAATCGACTGCTCCCATTTCCCCTGTTCGAAGTAAACAATTCCGAGATTGTTGTAAGCTTCGTGGTAAGCCGGATTTAGTTTGAGAGCCTCATGAATCGACGTCGTGGCCGCCTCCAGACACCCTTTTTGCTGCAGAGCGACACCCATGTTCAAATGAGCTTCGGGATTACGCGGCGCAATTTTGAGCGCCGTCTGCACGAGCGCAATGCCTTCCTCAAGCCGTCCGGAGTTCAGGCAGATCAGTGCCAGGTTGTTGTAAACATCAGCATCTTTCAGACGCTGGGAGATCAGCTCGCGATACCCAGTTTCAGCACCGACAATGTCGCCGGTGCGATGCAATTGGATCACTGCATCTAAATTCACGGACTACCTCCTTACTCAAGGTAATTTCACCGCTCAGTCTTGCTCGCGAGCAAGAGGTTCTCCAGCCCGAACAAGCATTGACCAATCGCTGGCCTCATCCTTCCCCAGCTGCCGTGCCTCGCTTTTGCGTTCACAGCGCTTGGCATTGTAGCATTACAAGGATTCTCACCTGCATAGATGAGATTAATGGTGCTGGAAGCACTCGCCATCAGCCAACCTAATATTTCACTAAAGTCCGATCAGATTGACATCAAAGTAAACAGCCTCTAATCAACCTGTCGCTGTTTTGTCAATTTCAGAGCACAGAATCTGATTGCTCGACTTGGAAGTTGTCCTGTTGATATCGTAAACTGACCCTAACCTTTCGGACCACATCACGCGCTCTAAATTTTTGATGACCTCTCCTTCTAACGGCAAACTCCTGGTCTTCTCAGCTCTATTGAGCTCCGAAGACGCCGTGTTCATGCTGCGCATCAACGGTCCATGGCGAGCAGCCGGCTGGACAGTCGAACGAGGCAACGTCAATTCTCCGCAAGAGTCGGAGATCAGGCAGTCAGATGCAGTCCTCATCCACAGAGATTATCCGGCGTACACCGACAACTACCGGCAGATTATTCAGCATTGCTCGCGAGCCGGCACCCCCCTGATTTATGAAACCGACGATCTGCTTATCGAGCCACCGGCCGACCATATCGGTTATCTCTTCTTCGAAGCCGGCAAGCAAGCAAACATCGAAACGATCGGGCAGGCCAATGCAGTAGTGGTGTCGACCGAGCAACTGAAAACCCGGCTTTCCGCCTGGAACAACAACATCCATGTGGTCAGCAATTACCTGCATGACAAAGTGTGGAAATTGAATCCACCAGAGCTTTCCGAGCCGGAAGTCATAACGGTCGCCTACTGCGGGCAAACGTCGCACAGACACGACATTGATCCATTGGTGCCGGTCTTCAAGCGCCTCTTGAACCGCTATCCAGAGAGGATAAGAATCAAATTTTATGCCATAGCGCCGCCGGAAGAGCTCAGAGGACTGCCAGGCATCGAGTGGATGCCGCTGGTAGTGCAAAGCTATTCGGACTACGTGCAAGTCATCAGTGCGCAAGCTTGCGACATCTTCTTAGCACCCCTGGCCGACACTCCTTTCAACAGATGCAAGAGCGCCATCAAATTCCTCGAGCACGCAGCGCTTGGCAGGCCGGCAGTTTACAGCAACCTGGCTCCGTACAGCGGGATTGTCGAGCACGGCGAGACCGGGCTGCTTGCCACCACTGACGATGACTGGGAGCAAGCATTGTGCGCTCTCATAGAAGATGCGCAGCTTCGCCATCGCATGGCCGCCGCCAGCCAACGTTTTGTCGCGTCATCTTGTTTGCTGTCGAACAATGGAGCAGTGCTGACCGACTCGTACTCACGGGTGATTCACTCAGCCCGGAAGGCGCTTCAAGGCTTGTACGAGGCCGGCTCATTGGGCGCTCCGGTAAAATAGGAGAAGATTGAGTTGCAAGCGTTGGTTTCAGTATGCCTGCCTGTCACCAGTGAAGAACACTTCCTGGCCGAAGCGATCGAAAGTGTGTTGAATCAGTCTCACACGAATCTCGAGTTGCTGGTAGTGGACTGCTGCCCTCCCGATGGTTCATCATCAATCGTACAACATTATGCAAGCGCCGATACGCGCATCAAGCACTTCCGGAGCGCAGAACGATTGAGCCAGCCGGCTGCATACAATTACTGCCTGCGGCAAGCAACCGGAGTCTTTATCAAACCGCTGTCACCAGATACGGTACTACACCCTGAGTACTTGAGAGAATGCACCAGCCGGTTTTACCGCGCCCCTGGCCTAGCCTTGGCGGCGGCAGGCTGCCAGCGGCTTGATTTGGAGACATCCAGCGTCATCGCCAACCAGCATCCGAACCGGCTTGCAACCGACTTCAACCTGGCCGGCATCGAAATAGTCAGACTAAGCCTGTCACCGCTGAGGAACCTTATCGGCGAGCCAAGCGCGGTGATCTTTCCATCGCAGCTGATCGGAGCTGGCTTCGATTCTAATTTTGAGTTCTTGAGCGATCTGGAATACTGGCTTAGAATCATTCTTGATGGCTCTTTCCACCTTTTATCCATTCCACTGGTGACTGTAAAGCGAGCGACAAGCAGTCACCGGCAGCCAAATACTCGCCCGCCCAGACTGGCGCGCGCGGCGATTCAACTGTCCCAAAAACACAACTGGATTTTGCAGTCCTTCAATCTGAGCCGAGAACAATTCCTATCAGACGCTGGACCCTATCTGTCCTCGCTGGCGTTAGCCTAGCGACCGGCATCAGGCAGGTGATTCGGAAATCTGCTTGATTGTCACAAACGAACAAAACCGCTTGGCTCGGCAACTCAATTCAGGCGAGCCAGCGAATCTACGATTTGAGCCCAATCGCATGCAACCAGATTGCACACCTGCGCCCTGCCTTCCGGAGTAGCCGGCAACGGAGTGTTCATCAGTCGCTCGACAACTTCTTGGAACTTCGTTTCATCGACAGTGAAACTTGGGTCTAGCTTTGTAATCATGCAAAGCCCGGTTGGGTGTACATCGACGGTCCTGATATCCAGACCGGGCTGCAGCTCCTTCAGTGCCGGAATCATGCGCCAGACATCGCCGGTCCAGAAATCCGTAACACGCTCTCGGCTTGACGTGATAGCGTCCCATGCATAGCAATCATGCGCCGTTACGACCGATCGTTGAGAGCAGAGTTTTTGAACGTTGAAGAAGTCCCGCAGCGTTTGTTCGAAGAGATGCAAGCCGTCAATAAATGCGAAGTCAACCGGTCGCCCCTCAAAAATCTGCCGGGCATCCACTTCGGCGAAGAAATCATCACTGGTCATTTCGAAAATTTGCGCTTTTCCGACGTCTACTTGAATGATCGGCGATGGATCGACCCCCACCACCACATCAGCGTTTAGCGCAAGACTGATCGACTCGCCCTTGTAGATGCCGATCTCGATATAGTTGGTCGGACGCAGGTGCTCGTGCAGCGCGCTGAGCAATTGATAGTAATGTGGTTTAACTGCAGTCTGCCCAGCTTGCTGTGACGTGATCATGAATGCTCTCCCGTTGCTGAGAGAATTATCCACGCCCTCCAATGCCAGCGCATTAGAGGATGCAAAAGTGCGAGTTTACTCCCTGGTCTGCTATGCAACCAGAACCGCCGACAGCATCAACTTCTCCAGACACTCATCGAGACTCTCCGTGAGCGCATCGGTCAAATTGCTGCCTTCTGTTATTTGCTGTCCGTCGCGATGGACGACCAATATTCCGTCCGTTACCAGTTTGGTCAGCTCCGCCAAGAGGTCATTACGGGTGCGCGTACCATCCAAGAGCCGAATCAGATTGAGCGAAAACACATCCAAATTGAGCGTCTCATGCAGTTGATTGGTAACGATATTAGTCTCCAGCGACTCGCGTCGACTGAGATCGCTTGCTCTGGGACGATCGCTTACGCCGGTTACGAAAGAATCCTCCTTGGTTCTGAGCTCGGTCAGATTCGCCCCAAAGGACAGCAGTAGATCGTTGGCCAGCCGGTACTTTTCCTCTTCCGGCAAGCTTTCGGCATCCAGCCCGGCTCCGGCACACGCTTGCCGAAGCAGCTGGTCGAAAGGCTCGGACTTTGGCCAGATTTCAGACAGATGCTGGAACGCTGCTTTCACCAATGGATCGGAAGAAGTGAACTTAGCACCGGCGTATTCAAATGACATCGCCTGATTGGTATTGACAGCGGACTTGTCTTCCACCGCTTTAACGGGCGAAGCGATCAATAACGCTGTCACGTTTTGCGGTGGAAGGCTACGATCGACTGGCAGCTTGATGCGGCACAAAATAGTTTGGCGGAAGCTACGATTTCTCAAGAAATCCATATACTGCTCGGTACGAATCAAGTCGTTGACCACCGAACTGAAAGCCGCTTGAATCGGCTCAGGGAAATTGCTCACCAGCATTGTGCCGAAATCCGCTTCGGCTAGATATTTAAGTCCGTGCCGACCGGCTCTTTCGATGAACTGATGGAAGTAGAGCGGCTGATTAAAAGCACAAAGATGTTCGGTCATACGCTGTACATCGAATGCCTGACCAATTTGCTTGACTTCTTCTTGCAAGGTGGCATCAAGCGCTCGCAAGCCATTGTCGCTTGGCAGCCCCTCGACTTGCTGAGCCATCAGATTGACTCCTTGACACATAAAGCCAATCAGAGCGCCGGCTTGCTGCAGGCGCTCTTGCGGTTCTTGAGTGGTATTGGTGTAGTACTGCACCATCTCTCGTATGGCACCACGAAAGTGCCAGCCCGGATAAGTGTTGTAACTGATGAAGGCCAGCCCCTTCTCAGTAAGATGCTTCTGGCAGATCTGAAAGATCTGTTCCTGCAGCTCGGTGCTTACCCAGGAGAAGATGCCGTTGGCAATGATGTAGTCAAACTCGCCTAACTGAGCCGGTACTTCGAAATCAGGACAATGCTTTATTTCGACATTCTTGAGCCCGAATTCTGCGACTCTCGCTTTCGCCTCGTTCGCCTTCGCCTCGTTGAGCTCAACACCTAAGAATTGACCTCCGGGAAGGTTGGAAGCAATCGCGATCAGATTAGAACCGTTGCCACAACCAAGCTCGAGCACGCGAGCCCGCTCAACCGGAGTGGTTTTCACACCCTGGAGAGCCGCTAAGACAGCCATTCTGTCCGGATTAGATCGCCCGAACACGACATCGGAGTACGGCAAGTCAGCGTGCCTTTCGTTGGGCACTGCAAAGGATGTCTGCTCGTTGGTCAAGGAATCGGATTTCATAATGCTGTAGCTCTCAATAGCGGCGGATGAAGAATCACAATCGTGCAAATTCCATAACTTGGAAGATTTATCTGCACATCGGAAGTTTAGCAAACGGTTCGGGTCAGGCAGCATTAACCCGCAGTAAGCACCCAAAAGGCCCCCTGTACCCGCCGCCATTTTTCCAGTCGTCGTATAGCGAGGCAACGGCGGCGACGCCGCCGGCCGCCGAGCGTCTTTCCGCGCGGCGGGTCTAAGCTTTTGGATAGTAACTTCGCACGTTTCAGTACCCGCCGCGCTTATCTATGGATTAAACGCAAACAAAAACGTCGTCAAAAAATTGAAGCCGGAATGGGCGATGATTGTTGTCGTAGTATTTGTATAACGTTTAACTATGCCCATCATGGTGGACCAGCCGGCTACTTGCAGCAGAAAGATCGGCGCATGGCTGAATTGCCCGTGCAACAATCCATGCAGGATGGCGGACGGAAGAATGCCGAAAACCGGCTGGAGCGCGCCTCTAATCAAGGTCTCCTCGCCCACCCCGGCGCAAATTCCGGTAAATAAGGCCAAAATCAACGACGGGCCAAACCCTCCGCCGGCAGTGAATGTTCCGGCATTGTAATTGCTCAACTTAGAGGCCATGCCGGTTCCCATATTATGGGTATAGAGCGACCAAGCATAATCATAAGCAAAAGTCACAAAGATAAGCCCGATTGCCAAGCCAATCTGGGGCAAAGTCGGCTTCAGCCAACCAACCCTTGCGAACGCTTCAAGCGGCTTGCGACCTACGAAGATGCCCACTCCGCACAGGGCAAGCGCCACCAAACCAAGCCCGTTATAAGAAAACAACTGCTCGAGCGGCACCGGAAATGGAATAGGCAAAAGCGGCACTTTGACACTGGATGGGTCGACTGAGCCGAGCAAGAAGAAAGAGGTAGTAACAAAGATCCAGAGTGCCACCAAATGCGGCATCGATCTCGGCTGAAAGATGCTGTCGGCAAGAAAGCTTTTCCAGACTTCCTTTCGCTTGAACATCGCCAGAAAAACCTGCCCGGACACAAACTGATTGACAACCGTCAACAGATAGGAGAGCCCGAATCGAACATGATAGAGCTGCAAAGCGCCCGTACAGCAGCACAATGACACGGTCATGCCCAGCCCCCATTGACTGGCGCTTATACCGACACCGCCTAATTGAGTATTGACTTCTTCGACCGACCAGCCCAGACACATCAGCAATTCAGCGATGAAGAATATGGCGATAATCGTTCGCAGCACCCAAACCAACCAGGTTTGACGCCTCGAACCGTGGGCAATCAACCCGAGTATGCAACAAGCCAAGACAATCAATAGATCTAGTGTCAACTGAAGACTCCACCCATGCCCAAATTTAAATTTCTAAGGGATTTTAATTGCAAGCTTACGTGTTATTATATTGTCAAGGTCTCGCTGTGATGATACGTTCTATCATAGATGCTTATAGAGCGCTCTGCTTCATGGCTAAAGACTGGAAGTTCGGAGGTTTTCGTATGATCAAACGCCTACTAACTGCAGCAGCACTAGCTGGTGTTTTCGGGCTCACCATTATGTCGACGGCTAGCTTAGCCGGTCC
>CAZSNX010000233.1:0-7010 GCA_964607945.1 uncultured Candidatus Obscuribacterales bacterium | reverse complement strand
CTCGGTTCGGGCTTTGAGATCTCAATTAAGGACCTGGCGGAGTTGATAGCCCGGAGTGTCGGCTTCAATGGGCGGATCGTTTGGGACACTGATAAGCCGAACGGGCAACCGCGGCGTAGATTAAATGTAGAATTGGCTAAGAAGGCTTTTGGTTTTGAGGCGGAGGTGACTTTTGAGGAAGGACTGAAGAAAACTGTAGAGTGGTATCTCAAGCACCGCATGCAGTTGCAACCAGCTTCCTCGGGGGGAGCATAAGTGGTATCAAGCACGCCAGAACCAATCGATTTCGACCAAACAACAAGCGACAAAGATGTTGTAATTATTCGACCGACGAAAGGTTGGGTGCCGCTAAACATCAAAGAGCTGTTCTCCTATCGCGAACTAATTTGGGTTTTGGCCTGGCGAGACGTGTTGGCTCGCTACAAGCAGACCATTGTCGGTATCGCCTGGGCTGTGTTGCAGCCTCTAGTGGCGATGATTGTATTCACTGTTGTGTTCGGTAAGCTTGCGAAGATACCGTCCGATGGCTTGAGGTATTCCGTATTCTGTTTGGCCGGAACGCTAATGTGGCAGTACTTCAGCGCATCTGCACAGTCTTCGTCTAATTGCCTGCGAAATAACGTGCACCTTTTGACTAAAGTTCATTTCCCGCGATTGGCAATTCCGCTGGCTTGCATTCTGCCGCCTTTGGTAGACTTCGTTGCAGGATTTCTGGTCCTGATGGCCGTGATGTTGCACTATGACTATTATCCGACTTGGCGCATCCTGACCATTCCCTTGTTTCTTGGTTTGGCGATGGTAACTGCGCTCGGTATTGGGTTGTGGCTTTCAGCCCTGACCATCGAGTATCGGGATATTCATCATGTACTGCCGTTCTTAATGCAGTTGGCCATGTTTGCGTCGCCAGTGGTTTATTCGAGCAGCCTGGTTCCCGACGGTTTGCGGCAATTTTTCGGATTGAATCCAATGGCCGGAGTAATTGCCGGATTTCGGTGGGCATTGTTTGGAACGCCGGTGGCACCAGGTCCGCCAATGCTATTTCTGTCCGGCTTGATGGCGTGCGTGATCTTGGTCAGTGGTGCATATTATTTCCGCAGAACGGAACGGAGTTTTGCTGATTTTGTCTAAGTATGAGTAAGCCTGTAATACAAGTGAAAAATATTGGGAAGCGATACTCAATCGGTTCTCAGCTTGGTCCATCCAAGAGTATTGCCGATACAGTGCAGGGACTCGTTCAAGCGCCGTTGAAGGCGCTCAAGTATTTCAGGTTTGGATTACCCACTGAAGTTATCTGGGCAATCAAAGATGTCTCCTTCGAAGTGAAGGAGGGCGAAGTAGTAGGGATTATCGGCAGGAATGGTGCAGGCAAGAGTACGCTGCTCAAAATATTAGCGCGAATCACTGAGCCGACTGAAGGCGCAGCCATGATTCGCGGTAAGGTAAGTTCGCTGCTTGAAGTAGGCATCGGCTTTCATCCTGATCTGACCGGTCGAGAGAACATTTATCTCTATGGGGTCATTTTAGGAATGACGAAAACCGAGATCGACCGCAAGTTTGATGAGATTGTAGCGTTTGGTGGAGTGGAAAAATTCATTGATACACCGATGAAACACTACAGCAGCGGCATGTATGTTCGCCTCGCTTTTGCCGTGGCTGCTCATGTGGAGCCCGATATTTTGTTGATTGATGAAGTCTTGGCCGTTGGCGATGCCGCATTTCAAAACAAGTGTTTGGGACGAATTGATGCAATTTCCAAAGAAGGGCGCACGGTGCTGTTTGTCAGCCACAATATTCCGGCGCTCTTGAGCTTGTGCAGTAGAACAATCTTGCTGTCCGGAGGGACGGTAGCTGGTGACGGTAAAACGCGAGAAGTACTCGATACATACCTGGAAGGAATCAAGGAAAAATCCTCCATGCCGCTTTTCGCTCGAAAAGACAGACGCGGAGACCAGCGTTTGAAGTTTGTAGGTTGTGAGCTGAAAGATAGCCAGAACGTTGTTTTGGAGCGCGCGGTAAGCGGGCAGGATGTTACCTTAGCCTTGAAATATTCCTCGGCCGATGGCGAGCCGCTCAAGAATGTTCATGTTGAGTTTGAGCTGTACGGTAAATTTCATGAGAGCCTCTGCCAGTTATCGACCAACTTTCATCAAGTAGATTTCCAGGAGATACCGGCCGAGGGGACGATCGAGCTTACAATCCCTAGATTACCGCTGCAGGCTGGTCGGTACATGTTCGATCTCTATGCCACTGTCAGTGGTGGTATGGCTGATTATGTTCAGGATGCCGGGGCCTTGTTGGTGGAGCCTGGCGATTTCTTCGGCTCCGGTCGTCTGCCAGCGGTCGGTCATGGCATATTCTTGGTGAATCATTCTTGGTGCATCGCCTCGGCGGAGGACTGTTCTAAGGTGGCCAATGATGTTTAATCGACTCTAGTTCCGGTGCGAGCTTGTGAAGATCCTTTTGTATTCTCATTCGTTCTGGCCGAGCATTGGTGGAGTTGAGAGAGTTAGTCATAATTTGGCAAAGGGATTTGCAGAAGCAGGTCATCTGGTCTCAGTTGTGACCGAAACTGCGTCGGCAGACCCAATCGATGCGCCCTATAGTGTCGTCCGGAGACCGTCTCCAGACAGCTTGCGCGCCTTAATCCAAGCGCAAGACTTGGTGCATAGCAGCGGTTCTTCCTTGCGCTGCTTTCCCGGCGCTCTTCTGTCCGGCAAGCCTTTCAGCTGGACTCATCACGGCTATCAGCTTCAGTGCCTAGATGGTGCCGGCTGGTTAAAGGGAGCGCCTGCGCCGCTGATGCCGCTACCTTCCATATTGCATCACTGGCAGCAGCTTGGTGCTGCCGCTGCCGCTACCGGTGCCTGCAAGCTATGGTTGCGCCGATTGGCTGGACAGCTTTGTTCTGCCAACGTAGCTACCAGTATGCATTCGTTGCAGCGGCAGCCGCTTCCACGGCAGCGCCTGATTTATAATCCGATTGACTTCGAAAGCGTTGCGGTACGGGACAGAGAGGAAGCCGAGCGGAATGTGTCCGAATGTCGGTCGACCTTTTCGTATGTTGGGCGTCTAGTAACGGAGAAGGGGGTAGACGATCTGATTCACGCCTTTGCGATAGTGGTTCAGGATGAGTCAGTCGGTCAGGGGGGGCGAATTTCCACGCTGGAAATCCTAGGCGACGGCCCGGAAAGGGAATCTCTTCAGCTTTTGGCCAAACAGCTCGGAGTCTCCGAACGGATTTCTTGGAGTACGGCTCTCCTGGCTGACGAGAGCCGCCGGCTGGGCATATGTGTGATACCCTCGGCCTGGGAGGAGCCTGGTGCCTTGATAGTATTGGAGCTGATGGCGGCCGGCAAGCCGTTGATAGTCTCGGAGAAAGGCTGTCTGTCGGAATGTGCTGAGCGTGCAGCTTTAGTGTTTCCGAACCGAAACAGAGTGGAATTGGCCAAGACGATGATGAGATTGCGAGATGATGCGGCATTGCGCAGTAGCCTGATCGGTGCTGCCATCCTCCGGGCGAAACTGTTCGAGCCGAAGAATCAGATTGACAAGTATCTCGAGCTGTTTGCCGAGATCAAAGCGAGGTTCTAGATGGCAGTTGATTTTTCGCGCTGGGGAGTTTTGAGTTTTAAGGATGATACCGGGCTCGGTCGGTTGGCAATGTGCTTGCGGCAGGTATTGCTCCTTGGTCGCCATTTGGTGGCGCCCTCCGATAGGAGTACGGCAATACCGCTAACAAAGACCGATGAGATACCGTTTTGTCGGGAGTTCTCTGACAGTGAGGTTAGATCTGCTTTAGACGGACTGCGCGGACTAATACTCCTAGAAAGATTCTGGTGGCATCCCAGGCTCTTGTTGCTGGCACGAGAGATGGGCATTCTTACCGTATGCGCTGTGAACTGGGAGTGGTTTTCGGCTGACAACAAAGATTGGAATCTGGTCGATGCTTTGATTTGTCCAACACATTTCGGGTTGAAGATTCTACAGAAGCATGGGTACCGCAATAAGGCGGTCTTCCTTCCTTACGGAGTTGATATCTCATGCTATGAGGCGCGGATGATCGAAGGACCGGCGCGTTTGTTCGTTCACAATGCCGGAATTGTGGATAATGACGACCGCAAAGGCACCAGAGCCACCATTCGTGCATTCAAGAAGACTAAACGAGAGGATATTCGCTTAATAGTTAGAATGCAGAATGAAGCAGAGCTTCCCAAGCCAGACAGCCGGATTGATGTTCAAGTTGGTAATATTGCCGATCACAGTGCGTTGTATGGAGCTGGCGAATGTGCCATACAGCCCTCTCGCATGGAGGGTATAGGCTTGATGGTCTTGGAAGCTCTTGCCAGCGGGCTGCCTGTCATCACGACTGACTATCCGCCTATGAATGAGTATGTGCAGGATCGATCTCTGTTAGTTCGGAGGGGATTTCTAAAGTCACGTGCTTTTCCAACAACATGGGTTAAGCATGCACATTTAGTCTCTCCAGATCTAGAAGATCTCGCACGCAAAATTGAGTGGTGCGCCAGCCATGATCTCTCCCAAGCTTCGCGAGTCAATAGAGTTTGGAGCGAGGCAAGATACAATTCCGAGCAACAAGTGAAGCAATGGTCCGGATTAATAGAGGCGCTTGAAGTTGGGCGTTTGGAAGAGTACGCCCAGCAATTGCAGGCTGGTTCTGCGCAGCACTGGGTGTGAGCTGAGGAGTACTGTTTATGCAAGTGTCGGCGTATATTCCCAGTTTCAACAATGCGGACACGTTGAGGCAGGCAATAGATTCGATTCGCCGGCAATCGGTCTGTGTTTCCGAGCTCTTTGTTGTCGATGATTGCTCAGCTGACGGTTCAGTGGAAATTGCAGAACAAATGTCAGTGCCAGTGAATCGGCTCTCGAAAAATACCGGGCGGGGAGCTGTGCGGGCTATTGCAATGAAAGAAGCGAAATACCCGCTCGTGCTAAGCCTTGACGGGTCTAAGACTCTGCCGCCGAATTTCTTAGCCGATGCTCTGACATGGTTCAACGATAATTCTGTTGCAGCGGTATTCGGTCGAGTTATCGAGCCTGCATCTGCCAAGTTGGCGCAGAGGTGGAGTAGAAGGCACCTTCTGAAGCAGCACCTGTCACAACCAGTATGTCGAACCGGTAGTCTCATTACAGCCGGAGCTCTAGTGAGTAAACAAGCTGTATTACAAGTCGGCAACTTCGACTCGGCACTTTCCTATGCAGAGGATCGCGAATTGGGTGCTCGCCTGATCGAGTCCGGATTTGATGTCATATTTGACCCTGTCCTTGAAGTGAATTCTCTTTATGCAGGCGGAGTTCTGGAAGTGCTGGAGCGATATTGGCGTTGGCACGCGCCGCTGTCTGGAAGAATTAGTTGGAGTGCCTATTTGAAACAAATCCTCTATTCCATCAAGGTTATGTCAGTAGAAGACATGCAGGCTGGAGATCCGCTTTCGGTGCTGGTTAGCTTGTTGAGTCCTCACTATCAGGCATTGTGTTCATTAACAAGACAATCAAGTTCTCCTCGTGGACGCAGGCGCTAATGTTCTGAGGCACACTGAGATGGGCGCTCCCTTCTAAGTTGACGTCGGCTTTGCATTTTCGCTCACAGATATGCAGACCGCTGTCTGAATTCACTAGCACCAGTCATCCTATCCTAACTTGCTATGCTTGGCCGCGAGTTGTTGCCGGAAGCGAATCTCCCAAAGGAGCATGTAAGGCAAAATAAAGGGAAAGGTGAGCCAACCCCAAACCAGGTTAAAGACAGCAGTTTTCCAGCCGTAAGGGAAGTTGTTCGGCAGTTCGCGTGAGAAAAAGTGCCAGGTTTTGCGAAGTTGATTGATGGTCTGACGCAAGGCCAAGCACGTGATGGCTCTTGCATTGCTTTGCGATAGCGGTGTGGCTTGACCGGTCTTGTGATAATACAGCGCAATCCAGCGATCCATTTTTGTGCGCCAAATCAAGGACTTAAAAGTTAGCGGCCGAACCGGATGAAGAACCAAAGCTTCCTGACAAAAGTGCGTGCGTATGCTCCTTGCCTTGAATCTCCACGCTAGCTCCATGTCTTCTCCGCCCGGCTCAAGAAAGTCTTCATCGAAGCGGCCGATATCTTCAAATATCTGGCGGCGAATTGACAGATTGCAACTCCAGAAGAGGTCGCCATTTAAATTCTCAATTCCTCGCAGAAAGGGATTGTCGACCTTATCGGGGATAATCACTTTACCCTCCACCACATCTGCGCCAGTTGTACTGGCGCAATCAGTGATCGCCTTTAGCCAATTGCTATCCGGGAGGCAATCATCATCCGTAAAGGCCAGCCACTGACCTCTGGCAAGTTTCGCGCCATTGTTTCGGTTGGCTGCGGGCCCTCGTTTCGGGCCATTAACCCAATTTACCCAGCCAAATCCTTGGTCGGCTAATAGCCGAGCTGATTCTCCATCGTCCGTCACAATCACTTCATATTGACTGGCTGGCAGCGTCTGCTGTCCCGGTGCAAGGCAACGCAGGCACTTGGCCAGGAGGTCATTGCGATTGCAAGTTGGTATCACAACTGATACGAGTATCGTCATTGCTTGGCGGCCTGATTTTTGGCAGTCAGTAGTCTCATCCTGGTCGGATAAGTCATTGCTTGCCTGATGATTCTCAGTGCAGCAGGCAGGTCCAGTTTTGTTTTTACCTCGAACCAGACGATTGAGTCGGGCAGAATCATTCGCCGGACAAGATAAGCATTAGCCCAGAATAGATTCGCCAACGAGAAATTGATCCACAGCGCATTTACCCACAATACGTAAGTCATGCATTCAAGCTGTTGTTTCAACGCTTTTGCATCATGTTTGCGAGCTGTCATATCTTCATGGTGGTAAATGAATGTCGACGGCGAGAAGCTGATCCGCCAGTTATTCTTTACTAGTACTTTCCCCCATAGATACCAGATGCTTCCAAACGTGTAAGTCTCGTCGTAGCGCAAGCCGCTGTCAAAAATGGTTCTGGGGTAGAGTGTCGAGCCATCT
>CAZSNX010000232.1:0-7017 GCA_964607945.1 uncultured Candidatus Obscuribacterales bacterium | reverse complement strand
GATGCCGGGTGCTTGAGAGATGGAAAATGCCAGCGCCAGTGCCAGGAGTCCTTTGTTGATTGGATTGAATCGAGGATTCATCTTGGATTTTTCGCTGCCGGAAGATTTGAGAGTCTATGGGACATTCTAATCTGACGAAAGGTGGGTAGAAAGAGAGAAGAGTCGCCCAAACGGCGTTCAGATTAAGAGGTACACTGGAATGAAGTGTTCGAATAATTTACATCGGATCTAGGCTGCGGACTGCACTATCGCTCAATGCTAGAAGGATGGAATCATGGCTGATGCACAGAAGAATTTGCAGGTCGTTTGCCCTTATTGCGTTCTGGGATTGAAAGCGGGTTCATCGAGCGAAGAAGTGGAAGCTGCGTTTAATCGTCTCATAAAGACATTCGACGAAGAGAACTTCATGAATACTCCGCAGTCCTGGGTTCAGGCTCAACAGGCTTGCATGTCTATCGAAAATGCCTACAAGCGTATAGCGGAAGGCGACACAGCGGAAGTCTTGGCGGAGTGCCAGGAGCCCGACAGCGAGGACGGCGGGCTCGTTCATCCGAAATTGGGGCAGATGCTCGTTGCAGCCGGATTGATCTCATTGGAGCAGTTGGAAGATGCTATTTCAAAGCAGAAGACTGTCGATTTGAAGATTGGTGAGATTCTGCAGGACATGAATCTGGTCTCTCAAATGGAGCTTGATTCGTTTCTCTTGAATCAAAGTCTGATAAAGTTGCCGCTCGGTTCGCCGTATCATTTCGGCAAGCGGCTAATCGGTCTCGGTCTTGTTACCGAAGACATGGTGCGAATCGCGCTCTTGGAGCAACGCACCAATGAGCTCCATCTGGGAAGAGTGCTCGTCAATCGACACTGGTTGGCGGAGGACATTTTGCAGGCGCTGATGGACTCTGGTGCCGAAGATGCACCGCCGCCTGAACTTATGGCTGAGGCCTCGGCGGAAGGCTCTAAGCAGGCTTGCCTTTAGCATCTCAACTACAATCATGAGTCTGTGCGCTCTGGCGGCTCCGCTTAAATTTAATCAGCGGTGGCATACTAATAGCATTGTCGTCCGACAATGAGCCCTTGCGGCATGAGGTGCGAGCTAAATAGGATGTCGACAGAGCCTGGTGATGGAACTACAGCCATACTTGCTCCCGGGCAAGCCCACGAAAGCATTATCGTCCTGACCTATGGTGCCAACTTTTTAGATGAGTTGTCCGGATTAGCGCAGGCGAAAATGGTCTACGATGTGGTGGTCGTCGATGCGACGACCAGCGGCTTTCTGTTCCCCGCCAAAGCTTTGATTGAGACCGCCCGTCAGGCAAAAAAGATGCTGGCGGTCGGCGGCGCGCTCGTTCTGGTAAAGACCGATAAAGCAGTAGCGCTCATCAAGGAAGCGCTGATGGGGCAGCTGTCATTTCATGTCTTTGATACGCACAGCGAGCTTTACGATTATTCGCCTTCTCTGGCGATGCACGTTCAGCAGACTCTCGGAAATGCTACCAATTTGATGCAGGAGAGCACCGATCTTTCCGAGCAGGTGCTCATGTCTTCTGTTCCGGTTTTAACCGCATTTGGCATTAAATTAAAAGCCGGAATGGAGTCGACACGCAGGCGCAATCTCTTGCTCGGTTTGATCGATAATCATACGCCGCTCAGCAGTATCGCTCAACGATTGATCGGGCAAAACAAACTCACTCAAGAAGAGCTTTTCGATGAGCTGCGAGCGTTGGAGCAAGTGCGAGCCATCTTTCCCTTATTTGCAAAAGTGCCTTTTCTGGTGCACTGCTTCCGAAACAAAATTCCATTTAAGTTGAAGGATTATCTTCTGGCTTCGCGGTTGATTACTCAAGATCAGCTCGATGAGCTTATATTCGAGCAGCAGAGCGCACGAGGGAAACCGAAGCTTTCACTTGGTGCTCTTTGTGTCGGCAAGAGTTATCTGACTACTCGCCAGCTCGAGATTGCGATGCAAGATCAAGCGTTCTACGGGCAAGGCGGAGAGCCTGAGAAGGTTAAGCTCGTTAACTCGGTTGGAGAGACGACACAGGTTCAATCGCTGGTCGGTCACCTGGGAACCACCGATCCGGCCGGACTCTTGCAAAGCCTAGCAACCAATCGGGAATCGGGAGTGCTATCGGTCGAGCACAAAGATTTGCAGTTTCGGGCTTTGTTTGATCAAGGACGAATAACGCATGCCAAGCTCGGGCGGATCAAAGGCAACGGTGCCGTGGTCGATTTCGTCTCGGCCTGGGCGGAGGGAATTTTTGTCTTTATCCAGAGGCAGCCTCCGGCCGATCTCTCTGCTGATGAATGCAAGATTTCTCGGCCGCTCGACAAGTTGCTTCTGGATGCCGCGCTTGCGCAGGACAATTTAAATGCCGTTTGGAAGAAACTTCCCAAGGGCGCAAATACTCCACTGGAGAAGTTGCCTGACAGTCAAAAGCTGCTTCAATCCGGACAAATGGTCGATCTCCAGGAGAAAACGCCGCTGGGACCGCGCGACATGGATGTGATGAATCGGCTCTGGAGCTTGCTGGACGGGCTTACGCCGGCGGTCAACACGATAAAGTTGCTGGGCGATGTGCCCACTTGGGAGGCGGCGGTAGCCGTTGACAGGCTCTTGCACTACCAACTGGTCTCGGTGCCGGCGATGGATGTGTCGGCGCCGCTTGAGAAGTTCCAGCGTATCGTAGCGGCCGTAGGCAAGAGAACCGGACTGGATCGCAATCTCGCCATGCTCAGATTGAGCTTGCAGGCGGCTCAAGGTTATTCGGTAAGAGCTCGGATGTTCAACATCGGCAGCGCCGGTGAGATCGGCATCGATCTGGCTGCTGCGCGGTCTGCTGGCACTTCTTTGTCGGTCGTGATCAAAGACCTTGACGACTGGCAGGTTAAGTATATCGAGTATGTCAGCCAGGAACTTGATAAACAGGAGCTGCGCGACATAGTTTTCAAGGTTCACGACAGCAGCCGGTGATTTAACCCTAAGCTTTCTAAGTCGCTCTCCGTTTACAATTAAACTTCTCCATTCAAATTGGAATAGTTCGTTGATTGATTCAGGGAGCGGCTTTTTATGGCTTGGTTCACTAAATATCTGACTGTTTGCGTCGCCGCCGCGGCGGCTTTGACCGGAATTGCTCAAATGCAAATGACTGAGGCATCGGCTGCCGAATCAGAGGCAGCAGGCGCGGTCAAACTCAGCGCCGCTCCGCCGGCAGAGCGCCCGTTGTTTACCGGCGATGATGGTCCGGCACCGCTTGCGGTGTGGTCCGGCTCCGGCCCGAGCATGCGCGTACGCCGCGCGGTGGCTGCCAACACGAAATGTCCCTCCGACATTCTCGAGAAGCTGAGCAAGGATACTTCAGTGGTGATTCGCCAGGCTGTAGCGTTAAATCCGGCTTGCTCCGATGAGGTCAAGCTAAAGCTTGCCGCCGACCCAGATCAATCAGTGATTGAGGCTCTCTTGCGCAATCCAAAGCCACCGAGCCTGACTGTGCTTACGAGGCTGACAAGCAATCAGCAGCCCAAGGTTTACGAAGTTTTGGCCGGCAATCCGGCGACGCCGCCGGAGATATTGCGCAAGCTGGCGCACGAGCAGACTCAAACGGAATTCCTCCTGCTTTCCCTTGCACGCAATCCCAACTCGCCAGCGGATGTGGTGGCGCGACTGGTCAAGGTCGGTGACCGGCTTGTACGAACTTTCTTGGCGAGGCAGAAAAAGCTCTCGCCTGAGAATTTAGCTGTCCTGGCTCAAGATGGTGATCTCGGTGTGCGCTCGTTCGTGGCTTCCAATCCGTCGACAGCGGCCGCGACTCTGTCGACTTTGGCGCAAGATTCCAATCTGGTCGTCAGGGAGATGGTGGCCGGCCACCAGTCCACACCAAAGGAGACATTGACCAAGCTGTCGCAAGACGGCTCATGGGAAGTCAAAGTCGGCGTCGCAGCCAATACCCAGAGTACTCCGGAAGTATTGACCGCGCTGTCCAAAGACAGATTCGAGAAGGTGCGCTGGGGCGTCGCCGAAAATCGAATGACACCGCCAGCAGTGCTATCTGCACTTGCTAAGGACGGCGATCCGGTGGTGCGTGCCGCCGCCGCTGAAAATCCTAAACTACCGGCCGAAGATCTCCTGCGCCTGGCCGGCGACAGCACCCCCGGTGTCGCACAGGTGGTGGCGTCGCGTTCGGAGCTCTCGACTGAATTGGCCGATAAGTTAGCGGCTAGTAAGTCCGCTCTGGTCAGGCAGCTGCTGGCTGCCAACGCAAAACTGCCTGCTGCTGCTGCAAAGAAGCTGTCGCAAGACAGCTCATTTGCAGTTCGCGCGGTGCTGGCGTCTAATTCAGCGGTTGACCCTGAAGTCTTAAGCGAGCTTGGCTCCGACCCAAATGAGTCGGTTAGACGAGCGCTGGCCGCCAATCCCAGCGCCCCTGCCCACGTGCTGTCGATGCTGTCCGATGGCACTTCAACCTTGATCGATGCTTCGCTGGCGCTGAATAAGAGCTGTCCGGCCGATACTTTACTTAAGCTGGCTCAGAACGCCGATTATCCGGTAAAGGATTTGCTGTCAGCGCGCTTGGATAAAGCACCGGAACTTGCCGGTAAGTTGGCTGAGGACGCCGATGCTGCTTTGCGAAGCAAGCTGGCCATGCGCTGCTCGGCGGCGCTCCTGCAGTCCTTGGCGGCAGACAAGGATGCCAGCGTGCGTTACTCGGCCGCTCGCAATTTGAACCTCTCAGCCGAGAGCGCGGCTGCACTAAGCAAAGATGCCAACCCGATAGTCAGAGCGGCGGCGGCAGTATCTCCGCACCTTCCGGCCGCTGACCTCGAACGGCTTGCTCATGATGCCGAGCCGATTGTGAGAAAGGGTGTGGCCCGCAATCCCGATGCGTCGACGGATATATTGAAAGCATTGGCTGCCGATCCGGACGGTCCGGTGCGTGAAGCGGTTGCATCCAACGGCAAGACGCCGGCCGACGTCCTTTCATTGTTGTCGAAAGATGATGAACTTTATATCTACAAGCCTCAAGGCTACAGCAAATCGGGGATTTAATCAGTGATGAAGGAAGCGGTAATTGTCGATGCTGTGCGCACTGCGATCGGTCGATACGGCGGCGGGCTCAAGGATATGCGTCCGGACGATCTGGGAGCAATTGCGATTGCGGAGCTGCTTAAACGCACTCCAATCAATCCGGCTGAAATCGAGGATGTCTTGCTTGGCTGCGCCAACCAAGCGGGCGAAGACAATCGCAACGTAGCCAGGATGTCATTATTGCTGGCCGGCTTGCCGATAGTCGTGGGTGGTGTCACCATCAATCGCTTGTGCGGATCTGGTTTGTCTGCTGTAAATGACGCCGCGCGCGCTGTGCAAACCGGCTGCGGAGACATATTCATCGCCGGCGGTGTCGAGTCAATGACCCGGGCGCCGTTCGTGATGGGCAAGCCAGAGTCCGGCTTCCCGCGCGGCGACCTGAAAATGTACGACACGACGCTCGGTTGGCGCTTCATCAACAAACGATTGTCGGATATGTATCACCCTTATTCGATGGGTGAAACAGCAGAAAACGTCGCTGAAAAGCACAAGATTTCACGGGCCGATCAAGATCAGTTCGCACTGAGCAGCCAGCACAAGTACAGGGATGCACTGGCAGCCGGCAAGTTTAAGGATGAGATAGTGCCGGTGCCGGTTCCGCAGAAGAAGGGGGAGCCGGTTCAATTTCTAGTCGACGAGCATCCGCGTGTCGATACTAAAATTGAGGACTTAGCAAAGCTCAAGCCGGCGTTTAGAGAGGGTGGCACGGTTACTGCCGGCAATTCCTCTGGTATTAATGATGGTGCCAGTGCCTTGTTGATCATGTCCAGTCAGAAGGCCGATCAACTCGGTTTGCAGCCGATTGCCCGTTATGTCGCGTCCGCCGTGGCGGGAGTAGATCCGTCATGTATGGGACTCGGTCCGATTCCGGCTACTAGCAAGGCGCTTGCGCGAGCGGCTTTGAAAGTTTCAGATATCGATCTCTTTGAGCTCAATGAAGCATTCGCTGCACAAGTTCTTGCTTGCGCTCGCGAGCTGTCGGTTGATCTCGCCCAAGTCAATGTCAATGGCGGAGCGATTGCTCTCGGGCATCCGCTCGGCTGCAGTGGTGCCCGGATATTGACTACCCTGATACACGAGATGAAGCGGCAAAAGGCGCGGTACGGAGTGGCAGCCATGTGTATCGGCGTCGGGCAGGGCATAGCTACTGTCGTCGAGAGTCTCTAAATTTTTGCGGGTTATCGCCTATTAATGTAAAATCGTCTAAGCTCCATCACAGTCGAGGCGTTTAAAACAATCTGTTTGACGGGCAGATAGCTAGTAGTAAAGCGCTGAAGGCTATTCACGAATTCATGCTTGGGAGGGAGAGACAGGGCTATGCCGGGTGAGCCAGGCACATTCACATTTCTCCAGGTCTCGGATGTGCATCTCGACTCGAAGTTAGCGTCTCTCCGGCTGTCGCTTCCGGTTGCCAAGCGGCACGAGCGCAACAAAGAGATTCTGAGCGCCTTTCTCAAGTGTCTGACCATTGCAGGTGAGCGAAAAGTCGACGTAGTCTTGATTCCTGGCGATTTGTGGGATTCCGAAAGTATCGGACTCAAGACGTTGAATCGTATGGTCGAAGCAATCGAGGCAATCGCTCCGATTCCGGTCGTGATTGCTCCCGGCAATCATGATTACTGCTCGGCAGATTCTCTTTACAATCCTGATGTTTTGGCGGCAAGGGGAATTCGCTCTTGGCCGGCAAACGTTCATATCTTCCAGAATGGCAATTTCGATATCTGGTCTCATCCCGAGCGTCCGGATGTATCTTTTACCGGCCGGGCATTTACAGGTAATACACTCGTTTCGGAACGGCTGCTGGCGGCTCCGGTGCCGAAAAATCCGGAAGCGGCAGTCAACATCTTGCTGTTTCATGGCTCTTTGGACGGATACGGCGGCGGCGACTCTGGCTGGCCAGGTAAGATTACCGCGCCATTTTCTGCCGCCGAACT
>CAZSNX010000231.1:0-7035 GCA_964607945.1 uncultured Candidatus Obscuribacterales bacterium | reverse complement strand
AAGCTTTCAGCGCGATGCCAGCCCTGTGCTGATTAAGGTGCAAACTGTCGCTGTATAGGCTATCGCTCCGAACATCAGATGTATAGGCTTTAAACGATCACGTTCAATCAGGAAGAGGTAGATGCCGGCGCAGCCGATTGCTACGATGCCGGTTGCGATCGTACCGACAGATAATGCCCAATCGGTCATGGCCAAGCCGAAGGCAACCGGAATGCAACTTTGAAAGACTAATGCTCCGGTGACGTTGCCGAGCGCAAGATTGTCTTTGCCGCTGCGCGCCCAGAGGACGCTATTGACCTTCTCCGGTGCTTCCGTCGCAATCGGAGAGACAACAAAGGAGAGAATAAGTGGTGCCAATCCGGCCGACAATGCAATCGCCTCGACGTGCGAAACAAACAAGAAGGCACCACTAATGATGCCGGCCAGACCAATTACTACTTGCGCGACGATTAACCACAACTCTTGGTGACCGGCCTTGAGAAAGGTGTCCAGATGCAGCGATTCAGGTGAAGCGCCAACTTCTCCTTCGTGCTTAAAAGTGTGGTGAAGGTAAAAGCCGTATGTGCAGAGCAGAGCTGCCGCCACAAGCCAGCGGACTGGGGGATAGTGGTGTGCCAGCGTTCCCGATAAGGCAACAGCGAAAGCAGCAATGAAGAATCTGAGATCGCGACTGAGCGCTGTCCGGTTGATGGATAAATCTTTCGGTCGAGTGCCTTTGCTGGCGAAGTACCATACAGCCACGCCACACATACTGAGCGTCAAAGTGCTGAGCATGAACGGAGCGCCGGCGATCGCTCCGATGGCGACATCGGTACCGTGATTGGACTTGAAGAACAATACGGCGATCATCGGCAGGACTGTTTCAGGCAAGGCGGTTCCGATTGCAGCAAATACACTGCCTACTACGCTTTCGCCGACCTGCAATTTCTGACCGAGCCACTCGATGCCGTTTGTGAATAGCTCGCAGGCAACCAGAATCACCGCGAAGGAGACAAGTAACATTAAGATGTCTGTTGGCGCGATGTTCATCGGACTGAAACCGCATGAGTGCGCTGCTGGTGCAGGCGCTTGCCTGCCCATCCGGTCTGGAGAGCGTGGTATTGGCGCGGTGGACCTTCTTTTCGCGGTCTTTTCGCTTTCACTTCGCTCCCTATTGAATTGCTATCAATATCAAGAGTCATACAATCAGACTAGCCTGTCATTTCTATATCATGCTGCAGATAATAATCGTATAGCCGCTAAATAAGGCAACATTGGAGATTAAGCAGCGAAAAAATTTTCCATCAGGCAGATAGAAAGTGTGTTACGATGCCATTCGAGATCAGTTTTTCCAAGTTCTTCCCGTCTCCAAATCGACGCCGCGAGAGCTGGTAGGTTAAGTCGTGATAAGTATCAAAGATGTCGAGCACGTAGCCAAGTTGGCTCGACTGTCTCTCTCTGATGACGAGAAAGTTCTTTATACCGAGCAACTTGCCAAGATTTTGGCCTTCTTTGACGAGCTGAAGACGGTCGACACCGAATCTGTGGAGCCGATGGCTCATGCACTTTCGGTTGTCTCTGTAATGCGCGACGATCAACTCGAAGTCAATGTCGATCGCGCCAAGCTGATGGGCAACGCCCCGGCGCAAGAGAATGGTTATTTCAGGGTTCCCAGGATAGGGGAGTAAGCCCATCGATGAGTTTTACAAATTGCCGAAAACCGCTCCGGACAGGTGAGATAGAGAGAATTCTCGAGCCGGGCGCCCCCTCCGTGGGGAATTCACCATGGAATGAGCCCATCAATTAGATACGAAAACAGGTCTATTGGCTTATAGTTGTCATTGGGGTCGAATTATTGGGATCCGTGGGATCCAGGAGGGATGATGAGCACCAGGTATGTCTTTGTGACTGGTGGAGTAGTCTCCTCTTTGGGGAAAGGAATCATTGCTGCCTCGCTCGGGCGGTTGATGCGAGCGAGAGGGATAACAACCACCATCATCAAGCTCGACCCTTACTTGAACGTCGATCCCGGCACTATGAGTCCGTATCAGCACGGTGAGGTATACGTAACAGAAGACGGCGCTGAGACCGATCTCGATCTTGGGCACTACGAGCGCTTTATTAATACGGATCTCAGTCGCAACAATAATGTAACGGCTGGCTATATCTATAAGTCCGTGCTCGAGAAAGAAAGACGCGGAGATTATCTGGGCGGAACGGTGCAGATGATTCCGCATGTCACCAACGAGATTAAGAACTTTATTCGCAGAGCGGCTCAACATACCGGGGCCCAAGTTGTGATTGTCGAAGTGGGTGGTACTGTCGGCGATATCGAAAGCTTGATCTTCCTGGAAGCGATTCGTCAAATGAGAAAGGATGTCGGGCGCGATCATGTCTGCTATATACATGCAACCATGATTCCGCATCTGCGCACGACTAACGAGCTGAAGACGAAGCCGACTCAGCACAGCGTAGACACTCTGCGCAGTCGCGGTATCCAGCCTGACATAATTGTTTGCCGTACGGAGCGACAACTTTCCTCGTCGATTCGGGAAAAGCTTTCGCTCTTCACAGACGTCGATATCAATGCTGTCATTCAATGTCGAGATGTGCAGCATCTTTATGAAGTGCCGCTCTTCCTGGAGCAGGAAGGACTGGCGGCGCGAGTGCTCGAGCGCTTGCATATGCAGAACGACCCACCGGATCTAACTGAATGGCGAGAGTTGGTTGAGCGGATCAAGCGCCCATCGAGAACGATTACCGTGGCGATTGTCGGTAAGTATTTAATGTTGTCGGATGCGTATATATCAGTAGTTGAATCGCTCAAGCATGCCGGGGCAAAAACCGGTCAGGCAGTCAATATTAAATGGGTGCTGTCCGAAGACATCGAAAAGCATGGAGCCAAAGAATATCTTGCCGATGTCGACGGCATCTTGGTGCCGGGAGGATTCGGTGATCGCGGCATCGAAGGAAAGATTCAGGCGGCGGAATATGCTCGAATCAACAAGGTGCCTTACCTGGGCTTATGCCTGGGGATGCAAATTGCCGTCGTCGAGTATGCCCGCAATGTGGCCGGCATGGAAGGCGCTCACTCCACAGAGTTTGCACCTAACACTGCTTATCCGGTAATCGATCTCATGCCGGATCAGCATAATGTCGTCAACAAAGGCGGCACGATGAGACTTGGCAAGTATCCGTGTCATCTGAAGAGCAATTCGATGGCAGCGCGTGTTTACGGCAAGGAAGAAATCTCCGAGCGTCACAGACATCGATATGAGGTCAATAACAAATACCGTGATGAGTTGCAAAAGGCTGGAATGATCTTCTCCGGACTCTCTCCTGATGAGCGTTTGGTAGAGATGATCGAATTGCCTGATCATCCGTTTTTCGTAGCCAGCCAGTTTCATCCTGAGCTGAAATCACGACCAGACAACCCGCACCCTTTATTTGTTGGATTCGTAGAGGTGTCCGGGAAGATTTTCAACGCGTCGCCCGAACCAGAGTTGTCTACCGTAATCAAAGGTAATCAGGAAGCCGCTCAGGTCACCTAGCGTACCAAGGCAAATTGGTTGGCGCCCAAAAAACAGCTGCAGAAGCTCAATCTTGCTTTCGCTTGAGCGGACTTACGATTTTGCCATGCACTGATGTCCAGGCGTCAGGCGAGTCTTGGCGACTGGCCGTCGCCGCTGGTGGTTCCAATGACTGAATCCGAGCGTGTTGCCCTCGGCCCGTCGGAATAATGGAAAGCGAGGCTGGCATGCCGCTTTGTTCGGCATACTTCTCAGCATTGCCGTTGCCATAGAAACGCACATACAGGTCAGTCCCGACCGGGTTCAGTTTGACTCCGCTCGGGCCGGCCGGTGCTTCCAGTTGCCCATGCAAATTTGATACCACCTCATCGAGCACATTTGAGCGGTTGCTGGCCCAGGCGGTCAGTCCTTCGGCTCGTTGTTTGGCGTGCTGCTGAGCCAACTCAGCCTTGCTTTGACCTTCCTGCCTGATTCGCTTGGCTTCTGCTGCGGCGGCGCCATGATCGTAAATTGGCTGTCCGGTGCGTGTGTAACCTGAGATCGGGGGGTGGCTTTCAACGTATTCGGCGTGATCTTCGGCTAATTGTTTGATTGCTGCGGCGGACAGTACGCCGTGGGCAAGCACGGAATCAACGCCGCGCTTAGCCTCGTTATCGCTGCGATGCTTCTCAAATCCTGCTTGCTTGGTAATCAAATCTTTCGTCTGTGAAAGATTTGGATCGTATTGACCTGTCTGTGCGGACTGTAAGATTCCCGCAGTTGTATTTCGTAGCCTGCTCAATGTCTCGTGGGTGGATTCATAGGCTGCTGCCTGACTGTCGGAAAGTCGCCGGTAAACTTCGGGATTGTACCTGCGATAAGCGATTAATGCCTGCAGCGAATAGTAGCCGATGTCGCTCCAGGGGGACAGCCGGTAGCAGCGGTCGTAGTGCTTCACTGCCGGGGTATGCTGGCCCAATTTAACCAGCGCATTGGCAAGATAGTATTGCACCGAAGGGTTTCTAGGGTCCTTTGCTTCGGCGAGTTTGAGCTGGCGGATTGCTTGGGCAAATTCACCATGATTGTAGGAAGCAACTCCGGCACTGAGCGGTTCTGATGCATATGCGGCGGAGCGGTCCGACAGCAGAATGCAAAATACGAGAGCAAACAATGCGCTAATTTGCAGCTTGTTCATTGTTGCCGAATCTCCTCAGTGCGTCACAGCCACTAGCTCAATCGCTCTGAGATGCCCGCTGTTGCCCGAGTAAAATTGACCAACTGAACGGAAGGCAAACAGCAATTCTTTGGACGTCCCCCCTAAGCTTATGGTCCCACTAACAAGTGCGATTTCCAAGAGTGGCATGCATGAACTGTGTTAGCCGAACGACCATGAGTTCAGCGATGAAGCCATTGGGCTGTGCAGTTTAATGGCACCAAACTGGAGGTTGGTGCTGTCAACGGTATCAATCCCGGGTGCTGGCGCTTAGCGGTCGGCAACGATTACGACGTTGCAACCCTTATCCTTTGCGACGAGCAGAGCATCACCGACAGCTTCCAACAGCGATTGTGGCTCGCTGCTGTGTTGCGGATAGCTTGCCACGGCCAGTGTTGCGGAAATTTTGATCGGCTTTCCGGTGCGAGGGTCTTTTACTTCGAGCAGTCCAACTCGCCTGCGAACTCTTTCGGCGACTACAGAGGCTCCTTCAGCATCAGTCTCATGCAGCACGGCTACCAATTCTTCGCCGCCCCAGCGAGCCGGCATGTCGATTTCACGTACCGAACTGCGCAGGATTTTGGCTATCTCAATTAAAACCGAGTCGCCAACCTCGTGCCCATAGCGCAGATTGATGTCGCGCAAATGATCGACATCGACCAGCATGAGCGATAGCGAATAACCAAGTCTGACGGCACGTTTCAACGAATGAGTGAGGTGCTCTTTGAATATGTGCCGGTTGGGAAGACCGGTGAGCTCGTCTGTTCCCATCAGCTCTTGCAGTCGCGCTTCGTAGTTGGCGAGCTGATGTCGCAATTGATCTATCTCTCGTTCTCGCTCTTTAACAGTGCGCTCCAATTGAACGTTGTGACCTTGCAGTTTGCGAACTTGCTGCTCGACCTGACGATGATGCGTCTGGCCATGGAAGTTTTGCAACATGCGAGTAAATTGGGCTTTCATCCTGCCACCTCCGTTAGGCGGTCCCCCCGAGCGGACCAGTCCTTCTGGATACACTTTTTGATGATCGCAACAAACTACAGCCCGACAGGAGTCGAGCCATATCCAGCGATCTTGTGCCATTTCAATCGACCGGGATAATTGACTCGATTATATTAGCCCTAATTAGGAATTAATGCCAGTTATCATGGGGGAGAATCCCAATTTTTAATTTATCGGTACCCTTGAAAGCTCCTGGCGATTGGTTTTATCGAGCAGGACGAGCCAGTATTTGTGTTTAGGGCTGTCGACGCTGAAGGTCAATGTTCCTTCTTTGGCTGTGTTAGGCGGAACCTTCTTAGTCCATTCGCGCTGCTTTCCGAACATGGATGGGTAATAGCGTTGATTGTGATCGGAGATTACGGCCAGATCGAAAAAGCTGTACTCCTTCGCCGTGCGATTGTCGACTTTGACGTCCAACGTCAAGACGCGTGACTGCTTGTCGCCGAGTGGATCTCTGTTGAAGTGCTTTTCCACTACTTCCAGGTCCAGATTCTTGAGTTTCTCCGGCTGTCTGATGGATTCAAGAAACTTTGGATTGATGCCGGGTATGGTAATCGGCTCGGCGATGTTCAAGCGAATCTCGTCTGAAGGAAAGAGAGACGCTATCTTTCCTTTCCTCTTCAGTGCGCCTATTAATCCGATGCCCGCGCCAACCGTTGCTCCAATCGCCACTGAATAGCCATGCGTCGCAACCGCCAACGGTACTCCGGTCATTTGCACCGATGTGATTGAACCCAAAACCGCGCCCTTGGTCATATAGCCGGCGTCGACCGCTACTACCTTGGCGATCGCCTTCAGTTGATTGTCCTGGCTCGAGAAACGAGCATTGAATGGAACGTCGTGTTGCCCATCCGGACTCACGAGCTTGTCGAAGTCTACTTGGATATATCCATCCCGACCCAGACGGCGTTGTGTCTTCATATCCGAGACTATTCCGTGAAGATACCAGCCGTTTGGAAGAAGCACCTTCTGCCCATTTTTGAGGTCGACTGAGACACGGGCGAAGATTTCGTCGCCCTTTTGGCCTATCTCTGAATTCACATTGCACATCAAGGTGAGATCGACTTTTGTGCCCTTTTCTAAAGTTTCGACCGTTCCAGGAAGAAAAGGTGATTGCGATTGATCTACCGTGACGCGACCCTTGAGCACTCCGGCAGGAGCCTGTTGGTCAAGAGTCGTGCCGCCGTTGCTGGGCACTAATGAATTGGCGGGAGTATTGCCGTTGTTGAGATTTGAAGGCTGCCCGGTCACCGGCGCAGGCAGCCCGGCTCCAACTGCAGCAAGCGAGAGCAGTATCGGCAAGAACAGGTTCTTGGAGCGGCTTAACACGGCACC
>CAZSNX010000230.1:0-7047 GCA_964607945.1 uncultured Candidatus Obscuribacterales bacterium | reverse complement strand
TGCGAAACAAGCGCCTCCATCTGCCCCAGAAGCCGAGTAGACTCGTGGTCTTCTCCTTGGAGCCCGGTTACGATTTCCTTTAGCTGCTTGAGAGTCCCTTGGAGGGAGGGTTGATTTTGAAAGGACATACTTCAGCCCCCGTATAGTCGCTTCAGGAACGCTGGTCTCTGTTTTTCAACTCGTTGCTGGCAGATCGAAACAGACTGTTATTATGTTGCCATTAGATTACGATGAGTTTAGCACAGCAATAATCGATCTAAAACCGGACATTGGCAGCATTACGGTTGTTTGGCGGTTGTCAATCAGTCTTTGGCAAGCTGCAGCGCTGTATATGCAGTCGATGTCTCGGAGTGCAAAGATTTTTCAGTCTTGACATAATCGGACGCTGGTAACTGGATTTAATTAAGAGATCTTTTTAAGTAATTGGCGGGTGGTTAACAAGGATTATTCTAAATTTGGTCCAGATCCTCTTAAAATCGGGGATGATCAACCAGACCTTTCGCCATATCAGCTCAGGGAGAAGTTCTCGTGTTCCGTTTACTTAATTCAAGAACCGTAGCTCCAGCTGCCCTTTGCTTGGCAGTAGTGCTTTCAGCGATGGCGGCTCCCGCGTTTAGCGATGATGAGGAAGCCGAGGCTGCTCTGGGACCGAGTGACAAAGACATCGAGAAAGCCGAGCAGTTCTTTGATAAAGGGCATCGCGCGCTTGATCGGCGAGACTTGAAGGGCGCCGAGACATTCTATAGAAAGGCGATCGAGCTTAATCCGCATGAAAGCCGCTATCATCGGCAGCTGGTCTTGATACTTTTGACGGAGCGCCGCGGTCACGAAGCGGAGCGCGAAGCGTTGTATGCGCACAAGTCCGACCCCAACGATTGGAAGTCTACTTTGGTGCTTGGCCGTGTCTATCACGAAGAGAACCGAATCGATGAAGAGGTTACTCTCTACAAGAAATTGCTGAAAACCTTGCCGCCTGAACAGACGGAACTGCGAGAGAAGGTATTGGCATTCATAAAGAAAGACGAAGAGTCGGTCAAGAAGGAAGCAGAAAGGCTGCGCAAGAAAAAGGAGTGGGAAGAGCGCGAATTCAAAAACGCGTATTGATTCCCTGATGTACATTATTGATGTAGGCGTGCAGGGATGATCTACAAACGTGCTCCGCATTTTCTTCTACATCGGGAGTTTCACCATAATCGCAGTTGTCTGCTTCGCCTTGTTCGGCTGGCGATGGGTTGGCAAGCTACTGGAAGCTAGGAAGGCAAGAGAACTGGCCGCTCTTGATGCCTACAATGAACGATTGTGCCGAGTGGTTGATGGCTTGCTGGCCAGGGCAGATCAAATTGACCAGCATCAGAAGTACCTTCCCCAGGCCGTTGACTTAGAAAGCTCCCGCCGGCTGGGCAAGACGTGCAGCGAACTGGTGACACTCTCGGAATCACTGACCCTGGTAAAGGCGCAGTTGAAGTCGCGAGATGTACGCGGTAGCAGGGACAGCCTTGTGAAATGTTGCAGGGTTGCAACTCATGCCTCGCGAGAACTGGATTTGGTAGAAATGTCGGCTTTGATTGTCGAGCACGAGCCATAGATTAAGTGGATAGCCGATAGTTCGAACTTGCCTCTTCCTAATTCGCGGGCTTCATCTGATCGAGCTCCTCGGCTCGTTGCCGCTCAAGTTTGGCATCTGTAGCATCTCCGAGATGCTGAAGCGCATCGGCGAGTTTGCGATGCAGAGCAGATAAGTCCCGATTGAGAATGATCGCTTGTCTGTATGACGAGGTTGCCTTGACCCAATCTCCGGATTTCGCTTGCTCATCGCCCTGCGCGATCATCGGGGCCACTCGCGCGGCATTGAGACTTTCCGCTGCTCCTTTTGCCCCAGGTTCATTTAAGTTCTGCGCTTGCCGATATGCCGCAATTGCAAAGTCTGAATCATTTCCCCGTTCGCTGATTAGCCCCAGCAAAAGCCATGCGCGACCGGCATTAGGCGTGTCTTTGATCTGTGCTAAAACAGCTGCTTTTGCTTGGTCCAGATTGCCTTTGCGTATCATGCTTTCTATTTCAGAGTATTTCTTGATCGTTTCGGGCGAGCTGCCGGCGTTGCTGGATGTACATAGGTCTTGAATCTGAGCGGTGGTGCCGGACTTAAGATTGGTAGCGGCTATGCGCTCTTTTACAGCTGCCATCCGCGAATGGAGATCCGTTGCCACTGATGAATCGAAAGAGCTAGCTTGATTGTAGGCATCCAGTGCCTTTGTGAAATCAGCCTTTCGTTCGCAGGCAACTGCGTATATGTACCAGAGTTGCGCGTCGGAAGGGCTCTTCTTCAGCTGTCGATTCAAATCGGCCAGTGCCGATGAAAGCATTTCCGGCGAAGCAGCTGAACTCTTTACCACTGCCAGCAGTAATGACTTCTGTGCAGCCGATAAGTCGGTGCTGTTTGGACTTAGTTTCTTGCATTCGGAAAGCTCCATTTTGGCTCTATCAAAGTCGCCTTGCAGCTGATACGCGCCTGCCAGTGTTAAGTGATTGTCAAAGGAGGGATTCAGAGCGATGGCCTTTTGTGACACATCGATCAAGCCGATCACGGCGTTGGTATTGTACGGATTAACCGTCAAGGCTTTGCGATATGCGATGCCAGCATTCTTTAGGCGAATTCTATACAGAACATCATTTTCTTCGTCTTTGGCTACTTGTGCGTACTCTCCTAGAATGTCGCCGATGTATCGATTGCAATCAGATAAAGACTTCTGAGTTGCTTGATCGGCTGGCCATGACTTGATTGATGCGGTTGAAAATTCCTTAAACGCATCGACCACTAGGCCGGTTCTGAGCAAGCATCTGGCTAGGTCCATCCGTGTTGGGCCATCATCATGCAACTGGAGGGATTTGCGATACTCAACTATTGCGACCTCGAAATCACCTGCTTGATTGGCACTTTCGGCCAAACTCTTCCGGTAAGCGGCATCACTGCTCACTTTACCAGTTTGGCTGATTAGATCGTCCAGAATGCGGTCTGCCTCAGCGTTGTTTGGGTCTACGAAGATTGCTGACCGCAATTGATCGGCTGCTTCGCCGAGTCTGTGTTTCTCCTTGCAGGACTTTCCGTACAACAAATGAGCTGCTGAAAGATTTGTGCGATAGGTTTCGTTGTTTTGATCCAGCTCGACAGCCAGCTCATGTTCTCGAATGGCGTCGACCCAAAGCTCCTTAGAGCCCAGCTCAACCGCCCTATTGTTGTGCTCTTGAGCGGTATGAGGTTCAGGAGTCTGTAGCACCACAATTTGCTCGCTAGATGATCCTGGTGCTACTTCCTTCGCTTGCGCGGTTGATATCGAGCACGCTGACAAAAACAGCGCAATGAGGACTGAGTGCGGTGACATAGTGGCGCGAGACGGCTTCATGGCAATCTAACCTGTAAGTAGTGTTGTTACTCTTGCGAAAGGTTCAGGGCGCTCGGAATTGGAGGAAGTGAAAGGTCGGTTCTATGCTCGGTTGGTTCAGTGTGGGAAGGCAAAGAAAACAGCGGATCCAGCTTTGAATCCTGCTGTTCTCGCTTAACCGTGGGTGCCAAAAAAGCTCGAAACTGATGATTGCGTGTGCCAGCATTGCCGCTGTCAAGCTGCTGCTGTTTGGTCTCAATGTGGAAATCGAAGGTGAACTCAATACTAACTGTGTCGGGCGATCCGGCCGGCAGGGGGCGAAACGGTGCCGCATTTTCAACGGCACGAAGCCCGGCCATGTCCACTTCCTCCGAGCCGGAGCTCTTCCCCACATGCAAATCGGACATTGCACCGGTCTTGCTTATCTTGAAGATCACCGATGTTCGTTTGGACTCGTTCTCCTTAGCCGGAGACCAGAATTTCTTGATTTGATGTTGCAGACTTCCCATGTAGGGACCAAAATCAATATCTTCACCGCGAGAGGCGATTGATTCATCGAGTACAGGAGAAAGCTTTTGAGTTGACTGCTCGGCTGACTTACCTTCAGGATTGAGAATCAGTGCAATTTTGTTTTCGGCCGCTGCAAGCCCTTCGTCTCCAAGTTTGCTGTAGCTTTGACTGAGCCCTGCATGATTTTGCCAGCTGTTTGGAGCGGTTTGTGCAGCATGCCGCCAGGTGTCGACTACCATACTTGTCGTTGCTTTATCCTCTGGCTTAGCTTCGCTCGCTTCAGTGAAACATTGAACGGCTTTGACAAGATCTCCACATTCTTTGTAGGTTGAGCCACGCTCAATTAGTGCATTGCGTTTCTCGTCAGTGTGTATGTCCATCATCAGCTCAAGCTTGTGGAGCAGCTGCTTCTGGTCGTTGCTGACAAAGGAAATCGGCAGCTTGCCTGGCGCCAGGCTATGGGCATGCATCAGGTTAGTGGTGGTATCAGCTCGAGAAAGGAGGTGAGCCAATAGAGCTAACTGTTTTGCGCTTTCGGAGCTGTCGGTTTCTCCAGTTGAGTCTAGATACAGCTGAATCAACTGTTTAAGATCGCATCGCTGAAGCCCGGTGATGTTTTGAGGTCGAATTTCAATTCTGCTGAAGAGAGCGTCCAACAAATCGTGGTTTGAAACGGTTGTTTCCGTTACTTTCGAATCGTTTGAACTTGATACTTCTCCACTACCGGCGCTGAAGGAGTCTCTTTGCGCAATCATAGTATCTGTCAGCTCATGGATTGGCGATCTTGATGGAAGCAGGCTATCAGTGTAGCTAGGGTCCAGTGGAACGAGAACTCTATTGTCCAGTGTTTGCTGTCTTTTTTCAGCTGATTCTTTTGATTCCTTAGTGGATGCGGAAGTCGGAATATCCAGTCTTCTGGGAAAGACCGCGAAGAAGGGTGGAGGAATCGGCTCTTTACCCGGGGGTGGGGTCTTTGTCTTATCGTAAGTAGTCCTTTCCGTTCCAAGCGAGAGGTTAAATGCTAGGCAAGTCGCACAAGTAGGAATTGCAGAACCGCTAGTCATTTTAGATTGGAGTACATTAGCACTTTGCTTGTCGCTGGAGGAGAAAGGATCGCTTCTGAGAATAGGATGTGTCGGATCCAACCCGAAGAATGCGAGACCGTTCCTTGCATTCTCTGCCGCTCCTCGCCGGTCGTTCTTGTGCTTAAGAGCCAGCGCGAGCGACAGATACAGTCCCGGCCGGTAAGGATCGGAGATATAATTTCGCTCTTCTACCAGTGCCAGTCCTCGTTTGCTTAGCTCTTCTGTGCGGCTCCAATCGCCGGTTTGCATTGCTAGTTTGGCAGCATTGTTGAGCGCGTCTTCAGCCAGTGAAATCATCGCGATTCTGCTAGCAGAAGTAGTGTTAGCATTCGGTGGTCGTGCAGTTAGCTGTTCGCAAGCCTTAGCGGCTTCGGATAATGCAGTAATCGTTTGCGGTTCGGTTCTATCGGCGAGATCTGCGAGACAGACTGCTATACAGTAGCTTGCATCTGCCGAAGCACTGGGGTCACTTTGTGTGTTGGGAGAAGACAACCAAAGCGCCTTTTGAAAGTTGGTCTTAGCTTCGGCGAACTTTTGTTGTTTGAGCAAGATTGCACCAAGATTGTAGTAGCAATTTGCTAGGTACATTGTTTCCTTTGGAGCAAGGCTTTCGATTGAATTGATGCAATATGATAGTAGGTTTTCGGCTGCGTTCTGAACTGCAGTGCCGCCATCTCGTGGTAATGTCATGGCCAATCGATGAAGACAGGCTATTCTTTTGATGTCGGATGAATCCAGCTTCGCCAGAATAATGGCTGCGTGCTCAACATTGCCAGCTACGTTGTCGGGACTGTTGATTAGGTCTTTGGCCAGACTATCCCAAGTTAGTTTTGCGGGTGGATCGGTGAGCATCAACATCGGAACAGCTGGAAACTGTGCCAGAGTATCTCCAGACTTGCCGCAGCGATGGAGGTCAGTTGCGGTCGCAGTCAGTTGGGTTGCTGAAATTTGCTGAGCGAGGACCAGGCTGGCTGTAAGTAAGGTTCCGTATCTCGTTTGTATTTTCAAGAAAGTATCGTTCCTAAGTCACCCGGACAATTACTTACCCACTGGTGTAGACATTAATCAGATTTGTAAACTGGTTTTTGAGTCGCAGCTTTTGTCGATTGTTTGGGTTTTAAACAGCCATCATTGTCTACTGCCACTAGTAGTGGTGGCTTTGAATGCAAGTGATGTTCTGCAAAAATTAACCAAATTATTCGCTCTGCCAGCACACACGCAGCCACTTAGATCTGCTACAAAATTAATAGAAGCTCTCTTGCGAAAAACGTCTCGACATGAGCGTCGGTTTCTCTCGTGCATATTCACGAGGGAGTCGCTTTCGTCTGGCGTGAATATGCCCGAGGGCGGTTTGTGTCGGCTTGATTTAGGAGGTCAGACAGAAATGGTTGATGAGGATAAGGCACCGGAAGTAGTATCAGAAGAGACAAAGTCGGTAGAGGAAACGGAAACGGCTGCCTGCCAGGCCGGAGAAACCGATTCCGATCGCGTTGCGACTGATGATGCATGTGAAGAGAAGACTGAGGAGACCTGCCAGGAGGCTGCAAGCGAGCCATGTTGCGAAGTGAAGGAGGATAGTCAGTCGGATGGAGAAGGCGAGTCTGAAAAGACTAATGAGGCGTGTTGTGCTGAGGAAAAGGATGAGGAGTCCTGCGAAGAGAATAAGGAGGAGATGACAGAAGAGCCAGTAGCCGGAGAAGAATGCTCTGAAGATAAAAGTGATGAGGCTGAATCTGAAGAAGAGAAGACCGAAAACCCAGTAGCTAGCGAGGAGGGCTCGCAGAAGAAGGAGGAGGAGACAGCTGAGGCTGAAGAGAAGGTGGAAGAGCCAGTAGCAAGCGAAGAAGGTTCTGAGGAAGAGACTGAAGTACAACCGGAAACAGGAGCCGAACCAGAAGCGATTCAGGAGAAAGAAGCTGAGCCGCAACAAGAAGAGTCGACTGAAGTTATAGCCAGTGAAGATAGTATAGAGGAAAAGGAAGAAGAGCCTCCAAGTGAGGAAAAGTCAGAAACAGAAGAAACTCCGGAAACGGAGTTTGGTGAGGAAACTTCAGAGGAGCCCGAGAGTCAGA
>CAZSNX010000229.1:0-7056 GCA_964607945.1 uncultured Candidatus Obscuribacterales bacterium | reverse complement strand
GCAAACAGCGTGTTTCAAGCCAGGATCCTGAAGCCACCTATGAGGCGCTCGAACGCTACGGGCGCGATTTGACCGAAGCCGCCTCCAGAGGGAAGCTGGATCCGGTAATCGGGCGCGATGAAGAGATTCGCCGGATAATGCAGGTGCTGTCCCGCCGAACCAAGAATAATCCCATTCTCGTCGGGGAGCCTGGGGTCGGCAAGACAGCAATCGTCGAAGGGCTAGCTATTCGAATCACGAAGGGGGATGTCCCGGAAGGCCTCAAGGACAAGAAATTGATTGCGCTAGACATGGGCGCATTAATTGCCGGTGCAAAGTACCGTGGCGAGTTCGAAGAGCGATTGAAATCAGTGATCAAAGAAGTGGTTGCGTCCGAAGGGCAGATCATTCTCTTTATTGACGAATTGCATACCGTGGTCGGTGCCGGCGGTGGCGGTGAGGGCTCAATGGATGCCGGTAACTTGCTTAAACCTCCACTGGCCCGCGGCGAGTTGCATTGCGTTGGTGCAACAACCCTTGACGAGTATCGTAAATATATCGAGAAGGATCCTGCGCTGGAAAGGCGGTTTCAAACCGTGCTGGTCGACGAGCCGTCGGTAGAGGATGCAATTTCGATTTTGCGCGGATTGAAAGAGCGTTATGAAGTGCATCACGGTGTAAGAATCAAAGACAGCGCGCTTGTGAGCGCGGCCGTCCTTTCGCACAGATATATTACAGACAGAATGTTGCCTGATAAGGCGATCGATCTAGTCGATGAAGCAGCAGCCAAAATGCGGATAGAAATCGATTCGATGCCTGCTGAGCTCGATGAGCTGGAGCGCCGCAAGATTCAGCTCGAAATCGAGCGCGAGGCCCTCAAGAAAGAGGAAGATGCGGCTTCGAAAGATAGGCTCGAGAAACTCGAAAAGGAGCTCTCTGAAATCAAGGAAGAGGCTGATACTTTGCGAGCTGAGTGGCAAAACGAGAAGGAAGCTCTGTTGCGAATTCAGACGATTAAGGCTGACATTGAAGAGACTCGGATCAAGATCGAGCAAGCCGAACGGGCAACAGATCTGCAAAAGGCGGCTGAGCTCAAGTACGGCACGTTAATCGAGCTCGAGAAGAAGCTGAAGAAGGAAGAAGAGATTTTCAAAAACCACAAAGGGCCGCGCCTCCTGTCCGAGGAGATAGATGAGGAGGATATCGCCGAGATAATCTCCAAATGGACCGGAATTCCGGTCACCAAGCTGATGGAAGGGGAGGTGCAAAAGCTGCTCCAACTCGAGGACCATTTGCACAAGCGCGTAATCGGCCATGAAGAGGCGATTGAAGTGGTTTCGAATGCGGTGCGGCGTGCGCGAGCCGGACTGAAAGATCCGCATCGACCGATTGGCAGCTTCTTGTTCCTGGGACCCACTGGCGTCGGTAAGACCGAGCTTGCAAAAGCACTTGCTGAATTCTTGTTCGACGACGAGCTGGCCATGGTTCGGATCGATATGTCTGAGTATCAGGAGCGGCATACCGTAGCGCGATTAATCGGCGCGCCCCCGGGATACGTCGGTTATGACGAAGGTGGGCAGCTAACAGAGGCGGTTCGCCGGCGGGCCTATACCTGCGTGCTTTTCGATGAAATTGAAAAGGCTCATGGAGATGTTTTCAATGTCTTGCTTCAAGTTCTCGATGAGGGGCGTTTGACTGATGCCAAAGGTCGGCTGGTCGATTTCAAGAACACGGTTTTGATCATGACTTCCAATATTGGCAGCCAGCATATTCTCGACTATCAGGTTCGTTCGACTGTCGAAGGTGATGAGATCTACCCGGTGATGAAAGAGAAGGTGCTGGAAGCCCTGCGCGAGCACTTTCGTCCGGAGTTTCTAAATCGAATTGACGAGACGGTGGTCTTCCATGGACTGACCGCCGAGCAGCTCAAGAAAATTGTCGATCTGCAAATTCGTATTCTCAATCGCCGGCTTGAGGATCGCAATATTGTTGTGCAGCCGACAGATGCTGCCAAGGAATGGCTGTCGAGATCCGGTTATGACCCAATGTACGGCGCCCGGCCGCTGAAACGCTTGATTCAAAAGGAGATTGAGAATCCGTTGGCGCTGAAGCTGCTGCAAGGACAATTCATGGACGGGGATTTGATTGTTGTCGACAATGACGGTCAGGGAGAGGGGCTCGATTTCCGGAAGGAGACCATCCTCGTTCCGTCCGGATAGAGAAGCAGGCCGGTCGCCGACTGACTGACAAGCGGCGACCGGCTAAATCTGACTTTCCTTCTCGGCAAAAATGAAGTCGCTCTTGCCGATTCTGACCCGGTCTCCATGATGCAGCTGGCGGCGGGAGGTGAGCTCGCTGGCGTTCAACAGCGTGCCGTTTGTGCTACCGAGATCCTCGACATAATACCGACTACCTTCCAGTGTGATGCGAGCGTGGAATCTCGACACGTAGGCGTCGTCGAGGCGGAGCTCGTTGCTGGGATGGCGTCCAATCCCATAACGCCGGCAGCCGATCTTAATTGGTTTGCGGGTGCCGAACTCGACGAGATATGCGGCGTCGCCGTTGGCTTGCGCTGCCAGAGTCTCAATCGAAACATGAGACGGATGAAGACCGAGAGCAAGACATTCATCGCAGATCTGCCCTGGCTCCAAGTCTCTTCCGCAAAATTTGCAGCAGCCCCTTGTACTATCTTGCACAACCGGCACCCAGTTACCAGCACTACAGAGGCGGATTGCCCCACTCCCGGTCTTGATTTTGGGGGGAGTAGCGAGTACGGAGGAGAGTTTCTCCCTGTAAAAAACTCCCGAAAATCCGCTCTGCTGCGACCCTATCAAAAGTAGCTTCGGGCGTCTACTGGGGGAGCGCCATATTTTAGTATCAGATATCCTATAACTTTTTTGCTGAGAGAACAGTGCACTATCTGCTGTTCTCAAATTTGGCGATTGCTTCTGCGACGACTTGTTTTAATGGGACTTTGTGAGCAGTGGCGTAGGCGGCGCAGTCTTCATATTCCGGTTGCGCATTGATGATTCGGCCAGCCAGGTCTCTGGCAATTTTAATGCGAACGCTTCCGCCCGCCGAAAGAGCAATATCCTTCCATTCTCGATTGGCCAACATTCGGGAGGCGGTATAGGTTCGAGCGCCCAGGGTGGAAGTTTCTGCAAGTATCAATTCCTGAAGTCTGACCTGGTCGTCCGGTTTGCACAATACGGACAGTAAGTGACCGCTGCGCCCCTTCTTCATCACAGCCGGGAGCACCGCCACATCCAGTGCGCCGGCTTCAAACAAGCGCTCGACCGCAAAGGCAATTGCTTGCGGTGATGAATCGTCGAGATTGGCTTCGATAACGGCGATGTTTTCATGCGGAAACCTGACGGATGAGGCTGCCGAATCTTTTTTGTCCGCGAGTATTAAGCGGACTGAATTCGGCCAGCTTTCGGGGTTTTTTGTACCTGCACCATAACCGGTGGCAATTATACCTGCCATTGCTGGCGGTGTACCCCATTCGTCGGCTATGGTGCACAAAATCGCCGCCCCGGTTGGAGTCAAGCATTCAAAGTTTATTTCGGCTTTGCGGATGGGGGCTTTTGCATCGCTTAGAAGATTTAGCACCGCCGGACCAGGGATTGCAAGCAAGCCGTGCTCCGTCTTTACGGTGCCGCTTCCCAGTGGAACTGCCGATACATAGCTGGCCTCTATCTCCAGAAGGTGATAGCCAATTGCGAATCCGACAATATCTACTATCGCATCGACAGCGCCTACTTCGTGAAAGTGTACTTTACTAACCGGCACCCCATGCACCCGTGCCTCTGCTTGTGCGAGTCGTTCAAAAATACGCTTGGACAATTTCATCGCTTCAGGGTTTATCTCAGAACGCTCGATGATATCGACAATCTCGTCCAGATGACGTTCTTCGTGCTCGTGGCGGCAGCTGACGTCTACTTTCTTGCAGGCGATTGAACAACGAATCGTGTCGCTGATCTTTACCTCGACGCTTCCTGGCGGTAAGGCAATCTTGCTTAACTCGCCAAGCAATCTTTCTTGTGAAAGTCCTGCTGCAAGCATTGAAGCGAGCAGCATGTCGCCTGCGGCCCCGAACTGGCAATCGAAATACGCGATTTTCATAAAGCGGTCATGTGAGCAATTTGAGAAAGTTATGGTTCAATGTGGCAAGGAAAGGTCGATGTCGCCTAACTTCAGGTCGTTGCTGACGGTCAACTTTTTCTTGGTCTCACGAGCGACATTGGAATAGCGATCGTTAAGAACTAACATCTGTTTGTGTCCGGGCGTCAAAGACAACCGAAACGTACCGTTTGATCCGGTTGTAGTCTCGCCCCCTCCGTAGATCTTCTCGTGGTCATCACTGGGATGCTCGGCAGTAATTCTCACGCGCAGTCCCTTGAGCGCACCGCCGGCAAAGGTAAGCCGCCCTTCGACCGGAAAGCCCTTCGATAAGTGGACGATTAATTGGCGATCTTCGCGCGCCGGCAAAGTGTCGAACATGGCGCTGGCGAGTCCACTTTTTTCCGGCGGCGTAAACTGCATGGACAGTGGATGCTGTGACTGGGTGGAGATCCAGAATTGACCTTTGCCGTTGGTGGAGGTTGTTTTACTTGCACCGGACACTTTGTCAGTCAAAGTGACTTTCACGTGTCCGAGCGGCTTGTTTGCCGCATCCGTTACTTTCCCTCTAAACTCGGCAGTCTCATCGACAGGAATATCCTCGCAGAGCGCCGGCGGAAGAGCCCAGAGGGTAACAGCTGCTGTTGCCAGACAAATCTTGGCTGCAATTGCCAGGTGATTCTTAACTCTCGATTTCATATCGCCTCTGATCCGAAATTTCGTTGCTAGCAATATACAACGTTTCGAGCTCATAAACCTGTGATGCTGAAAGGCAGGTCTGTCTGAAATTTAGTTCTGAAATGCGCTCATCAAATAGCAGAAGCGCTCTAGCTGCTGAACCAAGCCCGTGCTCTTCAATTCCGGCCGAGCGGCCAGTTGTTGCAGAATCCAATTGACAGTAAGGAAACAGCCAAGCTCGATGTAAGGGAGCAACCAGCCCAGATTCGAGTCGGCTGCTCCAAGCAGCGAAGTGAGTTCGGGTTGCAGACCGATTTCTACTGCGGAATGGAGGTAGCCTTCAATTAATGAATTGCAATGCTTGCGCTTTAGAAGTCGACTGTCAGCGGCTGACACAGGGTGCTTCTCCGTACAGAAGAAGAGTGCGGCATAGCCAAGGTCGAACAGGGGGCTTTCGAAATGAGCGTATTCGAAATCCAGAACGCCTACCACCTGTTTGTTGCGAAACAATAGATTGCCGGGATGATAGTCGCCGTGTACCAGCACCGGTGCAACGCCCTGGCGCTCCTCGCTCGAAATAATTCTGGCTGACAGTGTGCTGGCCTTTGAATAAAGCCAGGTGCCATCAAGTCCGTGGCATGCTGAATCATGTTCAGGGCAGAGTGTCAGTGCTTCGATTCCGCTTCGCATATAGGCAGGGAGCGTCGGAACAATCGATGCCAGTCTGCCGACACTGTCGTTGCGGCGATGCTCCTCAAAAATGGCCCGCCCGTGTGAGTGAAGCATTGCTAGCGTCGAGCCGGCGGCCAAGCAATGTTCCGGTGTCCAAGTTGGGTCGGTCCAATCAAAAGGGGGATCGCTTTCTATAAATTCGAACAGTGACCATTTGGAGCCTCCGGATCTAGTGTAAAGACTTCCTGCCGATGTCGGCACTACTGCTGGTGCCAGTGCGAAGCCCCGGTCGCGCAGTCGATTGTGCAGATTGAGTTCTTGTTCCAATTGTTCGAGGCTTTTTTCCGGTCTGTGCCGCTTGAGGCAGAAGGACTTGTTTCTAGTCGTAACCTTGAAGGTCGCAATCGGAGGCTGGGCGGAAATGTGTGAGCAATCGACGATTCTTCCTAGATCGTAATGCTCCAAAACGATAGATTGGTCTAGATAGTGCGAATCAGCCATTAGAGCTTGTGAAAGTGACCGAGCGCTTCCGGTCCGACCGGGTCTTCTGCGACCTCCGAAATAACAACTGCTGCCCGTTTCGGACTGAGCAACAGGCTACCAAAAAATATGGTGGTTGCGACAAGAACAACAGCCGGACCAGCCGGTACGTCGAAATAGTAGGAGATGTAAATACCGGACAGACCGGAAATGACGCCAAAGGCGGCCGATAGCGCCATCATGATCGGAAACCTGTTGGTCAGCTGCATTGCGGAGGCCGCTGGTGTGACAAGCAGCGCCGAGACAAGAATCACTCCCACTGTCTGTAGAGCAATCGTGATCGTCAATGCCACCAATGAGAGCAGGCAATAGTCCAGCCAGACGACTGGAATTCCTGCAGCCGCCGCTCCGGATGGATCGAAACTGCTGAAGAGGAATTCTTTATAGAAGAACACCAGGCAAGCTATTACCAGGGCAGTTGCGGCGCCTGTAATTTGCAGTTCAGTCTGGTTGACCGTAAGGACATTGCCGAGAAGTAGATCGAATAGATCTCCACGATAGCCGCGATCGTGGCTCAAAACTACAATACCGGCAGCAAATGCACCGCTGAACAAAATTCCAATTGAAGTATCCAGGCTGATTTCGGCTTTCCGACTTACCGTGCCGATGCCGATTGCAGTCAGGACTGCGGCTGCAAGCGCCGAGAGGAAGAGGTTCAATTTCATGAGAAAACCGACAGCCAAGCCACCGAATGTAGCGTGGGCAAGCCCGTCTCCAATGAAAGATAACCGGCGCAGGACTACGTGAGTACCGATTGTGGCACAAGTGAGTGCGACGAGAGTCACTGCGATCATGCCTCTGCACATGAATTCGAATTGCCAAGGCTCGAGCGCAATAGCGGCTAATTGATCAAACCAATTCATCGCTCACCTGAGCCCGCTTCATGTGGATGATTGTGCCCGTGCTCGTGGCTGTGACCGCTGATAAGACCCGGACGGTCTCCGGCGTTGGCTAAGAGCAAGTGACTTCCGTAAGTTTCGTTGAGTATGTCCTGCTTGAAGACATCTTCTAATTATCCACATGCAGGGCCATGTCTTGCTGCACCGCATCAAAAAAGTTGAGCAC
>CAZSNX010000228.1:0-7072 GCA_964607945.1 uncultured Candidatus Obscuribacterales bacterium | reverse complement strand
AATCGAAGTGGAGCCACCGCCGTTGAAAATGGAGACGGGACCGAAATCACTGTTCAAAATTCCTGTGGTTAGAGAGAGATTCAATCCGCCCGAGGCGACCAAGATAACAGCTTCTTCGCCGGTGGCCGAGTTCGTGCCGATTGCGACGTTTGCGCTTGTGAAATTGAGAGAAGTTAACGAGCGAACTTCACCGTTGATGATTGAAGAGCCGCTGTTGCCGGAGGTTGCAAAAGTAATTGCACGATCCGCGCTGATGTTCTGTGTGGTGATCAAGTTCGGCGAGTGCAAGTAGGTGTAGCCCTGAGTCGAAACCGGGTTCACCAGATTGAGAGGCTGTGTGCCGGTGCTTTCTATAAACAGATTGTTTGCGGCAATTGCGCTCAACCCGACGACGCTGCTTGCATTGCGGAGGGCTATGAGCGTGTTTCCAACGGTGGCAGGAATCAGTATGCCGTTGGGATTGACGCTGGGAGTGTCAGAGAAGCCCTCTGCCATGATGAGTATGTCGTTGTCCGGGCTTAGGTAAATCGGATTGTCCGATCCGTAATAGACAGTCACTCCCTGGTTATCCACAAAAGATTGAAGCGAGGGTCCGGTGTTAACGGTCGGATTTGGTGTGCTTCCATCTTGGCTGTACATGTAGAACATGGCGTTTCCGCCTAGCCCTATGCTAAAGCTTGCGCCTGGCTTGATCTGACCTTGACCCAAAACGATCAGGTTATTAGCATCGAGCTGAACGCTGCCTGCTGCATCATTCGTTCCGAAAATGCCGTTGCCGGTCACTATCAAGTCTTGATTTGTTGTGATGGAGAGGTTGCCTGTTGTCTGTACTTCAAAGCGACCTTGGTTTCCGTATCCATCGCTGTTGTTATATAAATAAGTGTCACCATTAAAGTTGCAGATGCATAAATCATTGTTCTTGGAGCTGATGCGACTGCCGAGGTTGTTAACGTGTAAATCCCCACTGCCGTTTATCTCAAGCAGTTCGTCGGCGGTGATATTGCCTGTCTGGAGCGGGCCGCTGGACACATTGTTGAGAACCATCGAGCTGCCATTGCTGATAATGAACATATTTTGTGCGGAATGAATCTGGCTGCCGGCCGCATTAAATGTAAATCTGCCGCTGCCTACGCTCGTAATGTCGACATTGCCGGACGTGCTACTCACATTGCTGTTTAGGATCGTTAAGTCAAGCGTGTCGGCAGTTCCCGAACCTTCAATATCGATATCCGGTGAGGATAAAGTGCTGTCTTGAATCAATATGTCGCTAGCGCTCAGATAGATGTTGTTGCTGACAGAGGTAAAGCTTCTGTCGATTTGAATTCGGCTTGCACCCGCAACACTGCTTTGCATTTGGATACTACCGCCTGCACTCAGCGAGCTGTCTTGAACAATTAGGTCTGCGGACTTCATTTGCAGATTAAGCCCGGCATTCAGATTGCCGCTTACTATTGCCTTCGCCTGGGTGTTGTTGCTTTCGGCGGTGAAGAAATTGCCTGAGCTAATCTGTCCCTGGGTGTTGAATACTATCGGCAGATTGTCGGAAGATTTAGGCTGTGCGTTGGTTAGAACAATGTTGCCGGTGGCGCTCGAACTGTTTGTGGCATTGATGCTGCCCACCGTCATGCCTGTACCGCTGGCGGCTCCGGCTATTATGTTGACGTCTCCATTTGTGCCGGAGCCTGCACCATAGCTGCTAATCTGGCTGGTTGGCGAGAGCAATACTTTGCCTGTGCCGGCGTTGACTGCGTAAGCCGCGAGCGTGACATTACCGCCGTTGAGGTTGCCGCTAACCGAGTTCGAGTTGATGGTCAAGTTATTGCTTTGCGTGAAATCGATATTGCCACCGGTGACTGAGGGTCCGTTAGCCGTAATAGCCACTGTGGCTTCGGTGCCTGGTGAGGCATCGCTAGAGCACGGACCGCAAGGAGTGGGAGTTAGAGCGACCCCTGCGACTATGTTGATCGCATAGCCCTGCCCACTGTTGTCGCGGGCGGTGATCTGCTGCAACCCGCTTGTGCTGGTGATGTTGCCGGTAGCTAGAATTCCGAGATATTCACCGACTGTGACATCGTTGGTGAGCTGTATGTTTCCGATGTTGTAGTAGACCGGATCTCCCGATGCGATGATCTTGCCGAGCGTGAGGTTGTCGGTTTGCGATAGAACGTGAATTGCTCCGGCTTGAGTATTGACGATGCCCTTGACGTCGCCGAAATTAACGTCGAGAGAGCCGTGACCGGAGAAGAGATTGAGCTCTTTGGCTATCCAGTTGCCGCCGTTGATGTTCAGGTCTACCTTGCTGGCCAGCAAGGAATCTCGGAAATTGATCGAGCCTGCCTGAGCGGTGACGAGACCGGCTATGTTGTTCATGAGCAGATTGTTGGTGGCTAACGTGTTGAGATTGACGTTGCCGGCCATAGCAGCCATTGTCCCGGAGTTGATTATGCTGCCTGCTCCCGAGAAGAGGTTAAGGCTGTTAATCGCGCTCATAACCGGCGCGGCGCCAGTGACACCGGCTGGAAGGCTGTTGATGATCGAGCCGCCGGCGTTGATCGACAGATTGCCTGCACTCGAAATAATCCCTGCGTTCATCACATTTTGAACCGTGTTAAGAACTAAGTTCAACCCACTCGTCGCATTGGTAATGCTTGAGGGCAGCGCCGATAACATAGTCGTCAACAAACCGCTGTTGATGAAGTTTGTCGCATTGATAGTCGCTGTAGAGACTTGGCTGCTCGTGCTGTAGCCGACGAAACTGCCGACATTGGTGACGTCGCCCGTGAATGTCAAAGTCGGAGTATGGGCGAAGTCGTGAAGCAGTTGAACATTCTGCGGAATGACCAGGTTTGCGATTGATTGACTGAGACTTCCGCCTAGAGAGAACTGTCCGCCAGCTGCATTACCGGCAGCGGCTATGTTAAGACTCTGCTGTCCCTGGGTGGCGACCTGGATGGCAGCGACCAGTTCAGCCGGTGTCAGTAAGTCTGTCGGTAAAACCGGCTTAGCTATGCCTCCGACTGAAATTGTTACTGGTGCAGTTAAGCCGATTGCGGCAGCACTGACATTGGCTGTAGTCGAAGAGAGGTCCAAATTCAGGGGGACACTCGGAGCCGCCGGTGACGTCGCGGCTGCTGTAGCCGCTGTGCTTGTCGCTTGAGCTGTGGCGGCGGCGCTGGAGGCTGCGATGTCTGCGGCCGCGGTGCCGGCTGCTGCTGCTGCCTGGCTTCCAGCATCGGCTGTCTGGGCGCTGGCCTCAAGCACCCAGATGTTGTTGGTGAAGACGAAATTCAGGGCCAACAAGACTCCGAATAACTTTCTGAATTTTAGACTCATGTCTTTTAGCTCGTGAAACAGAGTGGGATATCTTCGAGACCCTTATGCCATCAGCATCAAGGGACACACGCCGACACCGACAATTTCTTGCCGGCTCGCTGCTAGTGTCGACGTAGCCTCGCTTATAGACAGAACAAACATGCCCAAAAATAGCATATTTAAAACACTAGAGCTATGTCATAATTCAGCAACTGTATTTATTAGACTGATTATTTTCAAGCAGGCAGAGACTCCTGTAATCACTAGCTGATAACAGCCAGGATTTTCGGGCTGTTGACCTGATGGTGTAACACAAGATTCTCCGACTTCGCCTGTAATCGACGAAGCGAGTAACAGTGTCGATTGCAGGCGGCTATCGGTGTGAAATCGTATAAGCTCAAGCTAAGGTTGGTCGAGCCAGGCTAAACACCGTCACTCAGCCGATTAAGGCTGAATTCGCTTTGGTAATCGTCAACTAAAATTGGTGTCAAATATGGTATTACTGGCTTGTGGAAAAATAGCCTGCGCTGGCCGCTAGTAAGCAAAGCAACAACAGTAAGCCCACGATCAGAGCTATCTGATCACCTTTGGTCACTTGTACTGCCATTCAAATGTCCCCCAAGCCAAAAACTTTTCCTATTTTAACTTCCTGGAAACACTATTGCAGCAATTGGGACGTCAACATGGTTAGAAACGTATAAACGGGCACCCCATTAACCGGAACGACTTTCAATCAGGCTCGCTCTCATCGCGTGCTGGGTGAATGTTAAAGTACTTTGCTTCCGGGTGTAAGACCACAACAGCCGAAGTACTTTGCTCTGGTACGAGTTGAAATTCTTCCGACAAGCTCATGCCAATCCTGTCGGGCTCCAAGAGTTCAAAAAGCAGGGCTTGATCTTCCAGGTTCGGGCATGCCGGGTATCCAAAACTGTACCGGGTGCCCCGATAGCCCTGGTTGAGCATCGCTTTGAGGTCTGGCTTGTCTTCACCGGCAAAGCCGAGTTCGGCTCGAATTCTCTTGTGAATAACTTCAGCCAGCGCTTCGGCGCATTCGACTGACAAGCCGTGAAAGTACAGATAATCGGTGTACTGATTGGACTGGAACAGCTCATGGCTGTACGCACTGGCTGTTTGTCCAACCGTGACTACTTGAATCGGCAGCAGGTCGAACCGCTGTTCGTCTGCCGAGGCAAAAAAGTCGGAGATGCAGAGGTGGCGTCCATGATCTTGCCGGGGAAACTTAAATCTCACCCATTCGGTCTCGTGGTCCTGCCGGTAGACGACCAAATCGTTTCCCTGTGATTGACAAGGGAAATAACCGTAAACTGCTCTGGGGATCAAGAGATTTTTCTGTCTGCAGCGTTCTTTCAGCTCGTCTAGCGCCGGGCGTATTTTTGAGTTGAGAAGCGCTTCGTATTCGGCGGCGGGCATGTCTCGCTGCCGGACTTGCCATTGCCCTCTAAACAGCACGTTTTCATTCAAATGCTTGAAGACTTCATCGATCGAGACGTCGTCAACAATGCGCGAACCCCAAAATGGTGGAGTTGCAAGCGGCAAATCTCGCGCAACGTCTGAGCGCGCTGCGACTTCCGCCTTCGGTTTGCGCGGCTCGGTTAATGCGGTTGTGATTAGGACCGTAGTCGGCGCGGCATTACTTTCGCTTTTGGTTGCTTCTAGTACCGCCAGCGGTGCGTCGCCGGCGGTTGACTCTTGCGCGCGCTCATCCCTAATACCGCCATTCGAGAGCATCTCCATCATGCGCAGATCGTCGAATGCGTCTTGTCCATAGAAAACTTGTCCCTTGTAAACATTTCGGCAATCTTCTTCGACGTATCGACGAGTTAGAGCCGCTCCGCCTAATATAACCGGCGTTCGTATATTCCGCTGGTTGAGAATATCCAGGTTTTCCTTCATGATCACGGTCGACTTCACCAGGAGTCCGCTCATCCCGATGCAGTCGGCGTTGTGCTCGAGTGTGGCGGCGATAATGTTCTCGATTGGTTGCTTGATACCGAGATTGATGATTCGGTAGCCGTTGTTGGTCAGGATAATGTCAACGAGATTCTTTCCAATATCGTGAACATCGCCTTTGACGGTAGCCAGAACCATTGTGCCGCGAGCCGAACCCTCCACGCGCTCCATAAATGGTTCCAAATAAGATACCGCTGCTTTCATGGTTTCGGCTGATTGCAGAACGAATGGAAGTTGCATTTTACCGGCACCAAACAGCTCTCCAACTACTTTCATGCCATCCAGCAGAATGTTATTGATGATGTCCAACGGTTTGTGTTTGTCGAGCGCTTTTGCAAGGTCCTTTTCCAGTCCTACCCGATTTCCATCGATTACGCGCTGCTTGAGCACTTCTTCAATTTCTTTGCTTTCGCTGGATTTGCTAGCAGTGCCACTGCTGGCGGTTTGACTCTTGTAATAATCCAGCAGGACGAAGAGCGGATCGTAATTGGCTGTGCGTTCATCGAAGATGAGCTTGCGGTGCAGCTCGCGTTCTATCTCTTCTATCTTGTAGAGGGGCAAAATCTTTGCGGCGTGCACGATTGCCATGTCGAGTCCATATTCGAGGCAATAGTGAAGAAAAACCGAGTTCAATATCTTGCGGATCTTAGGATTGAAGCCGAAAGAAGCATTGCTGACTCCCAGGCTTGTTTTCACTCCCGGCAGATGCTCTTTGATTAACTTGATGCCGTTGAGTGTCTCAAGTCCGAGCTTTCTGTCGTCTTCGTTGCCGGTGGAAAGGGTAAAAGTCAGGCAATCAAAGATCAGATCTTCCGATGCCATGCCGGCATCAGTGGCTAATTTGTGAATTCTTTGCGCGATTTCCAGCTTGCGGTCGGCAGTTTTTGCCATGCCGGTTTCATCAATAGTCAACGCAATTGCGGCTGCACCAAATCTGGTGATCAACTCTACTTTGCGAAGCATCTTCTCTTCGCCGTCTTCCAGGTTGATTGAGTTGATCACCGGGCGTCCGGCAATAAGTTCCAGGGAGGTTTCCAGAACCGGATATTCAGTGCTGTCTATTACGATTGGAATTTGAATGTCGGTATTGAGACGGCGGATAAAAGTTGACATATCGCGAACTTCATCGCGTCCGACATAGGCGCTGCAGACGTCGAGCATATGGGCGCCCTCGCGCTCCTGATCGCGCGCCATTGCGACCATTCCATCCCAATCTTCGACTTCGAGCAGTTCTTTGAACTTCTTGCTGCCGTTGGTATTCGTTCGTTCGCCGATAATGATTGGAGCGGGGTCTATGTGCATGGCTGTTGCGGAGTAGAGGCTCGCAACCGAAGGTACATGCTCTGTTTCACGCTTCTTTGGCTCGATTTCCCCGACTACTTCGCAGACGCGTTTGAGATGCTCGGGTGTGGTTCCACAGCATCCACCGATGATGTTTACGCCCTGTTCTTTGGCGAAGTAGTTTAAAGAATTGGCGAGCTCATCTGGTGTCAGCTTGTAAACTGTTTGTCCGCCAATGTTTTCCGGCAGCCCGGCATTTGGCAAGACTGACACGGCTTTCTTGCTGTTTTGACAAAGAAAGTGAATCGGATCGATCATCTCTTGCGGGCCGGTCGCGCAGTTCATGCCGATGACGTCGATTGGAAATGGTTGCAATGTAGCCAACGCTGCTGAGATATCCGATCCGACCAGCATGGTTCCAAGCGGTGGTGCTTCGATGGTTATCTGGGCGATGATCGGAATTCGGCGGCCGATCTTCTTGAAATACTCCAACATTGCAACAATCGCT
>CAZSNX010000227.1:0-7079 GCA_964607945.1 uncultured Candidatus Obscuribacterales bacterium | reverse complement strand
TCGGCTTCGTCAATCCGGTTCTGGTCGATCAGAAGCATCGCCAGGTGATTGAGCTTTTCAGTCAACTTGGCATATTGCGGCCATTTATCTTTCTCAATTGTGCGGGGGCAAAGACTCATGGTCAAATCGGCCAATTCCGCCACATTTTCGTCGCTGCCGCTGGCCGTCTCTAGCGCCTGCTCCTGGCGAATGTTAGCGACGCGGGCATCAAGCTCGTCTGCGTCATCTTTGTTGCCTTGCGATTTATAGACGCTGGAAAGCTTCTCCAGACTGGAGACGAATCGCCTGTCCTGCTCGCCAAAACGTTCAGCCTCCTTGACAGCCACCAGGAGTTCTTGCTCGGCAGTCGGCAGCTCGCCGCTATCGAGGGCCTTCAGCCCTTTGTTGTAATGCAACTTCCAATTGCTGGCGACAGCGGCGGAGTCATCGGCGCTCGAGTGATTCAGCAATCGAAAGGTAAAGAAGGCAGCGATCAACATCACCACTGCAATTACACCGAACATCGCCTCAATCGGTATGGTCTTCTTGACCTTCCTGACCTGCTTGAGCCGGGCAGATCGCTTCAGATCCTCCAGTAATCCAGTGGTTTTGCTTCCCCCGTCTTTAATCAAATCAATTTCGGACTTGAGTTCAGCCATCGTTTGATAGCGCTGGTCTGGCTCTTTTGCCAGTGCAATCATGATTACTTGTTCAAGCGCTTTCGGAACTCTCAGCTCCGGATCGAACGGCGGCGGCGGATCAGCCAGACGCAGATACATGGTCTCCAGCGGATTCTGCCCGACGAACGGCGGTCTTCCCGCCAGCGCTTCGTACATCACACAACCCATCGAGTAGAGGTCAGACCGGGCATCGAGCAGTTGACCGGTAACCTGTTCCGGACTCATATAAACCGGGCTGCCGAAGACCTCGCCGGTCTGCGTCAGTCGCTGCCCTTCAATTTCGGCTCCGGGCATCAGCTTGGCAATTCCGAAGTCCACCAGCTTTACCCGATCTGAAAGGTCTCCCTCCTTGATGAGCATGACATTGCTCGGCTTGATGTCGCGGTGAACGACATTTTTTTGATGGGCGAAACCGAGCGCATCGCAGATCTGCGAAAAGATATTGAGCGCTCGTTCACACGGCAACGGACCGTTTTGATGGATGAGCTCGCCCAGGCTGAACCCTTCCAGATAGTCCATGATCAAATACGGCTGACCATCAGGAGTCGAGCCGAAGTCATGAACGGCAATGATGTTTTGATGTGAAAGATGGCTGGCAGCCTGCGCTTCTTGTTGAAATCGTTGAAGATTGGTGCGATGCCCCACCAGGTGTTCGCGCAGGAACTTAATTGCAACTACTTTGTGCATCAAGACATGGCGCGCCTTATAGACAACGCTCATCCCCCCTTCGCCCAGCATCGACTCAATTTCATAGTTTTGAGCCAAGACCGTACCCAGAAGCTTATCTACCTTCTTGGATACCACCAAGACTTTGCTGGCCATGGTTGGACAATCACTGCTGCCATCGGGATGCTCCATCCCGCAGGACTGACAGATGTCTGAACTTCTGGTCTGAGAAAATGAAGGGTCGTCCACGGTCGCAATAAAGATCGAAGAAGCTGGTTTTAATTACCCTTAGCTTACCTCGTACCGACGGTCTTGCTGAACATTTGATCTTTCCAACGTCGCAATCGGAACAATAGCTGGCAAGGCAGTTCTTGACTTCCAGCGACAGGATCGCCCATCACGGTTCGAGCGCTGGTCCGATTGTCCAGAATGACTTAATATAACTCTATCGGGTTATTTCCTGCCCGACGGAAGGCACCCTTATAGCCATGTCAGAGCCAGTCAAAGTTAGAGTTCTCATTGCCGATGACAAACAGATCTATCGGTTCGGCTTGCGAGAGCTACTGCGTGGCATTGAGGGTTGCGAGGTTGTCGGCGAAGCAGAAGACGGTCTTACAGCCGTTGAATTAGCAACCAGCCTTCAGCCCGATCTCGTATTTATCAAGAAAGATATCGCCGAGCAAAGCGGCATTATAGCTACTCAAAATATCAAGAAGAATTGCCCGAAGATACGCGTTTTAATGCTGCTTTCAAAGGAGCAGGACTTTTGGGCTGCGCTCAATGCCGAAGCCGATGGTTATTTGGTCAGAGAAATGATGACCGAAGTTATTCCGATGGTCATCAAAGTATTAACCGGGGGCGGTGCCTTCATCGGACCGACCATCGCGTTGTATCTGCTCAAGGGCGAAGGACTCAAGCTGCTCAAGTCTGCGCTATCGAAGCAGCCCGACACCACAGCGTTGGCAGTACTTTCGAGCCGGGAGAAGGACGTGCTCAATTTGCTCGTCGAAGGTATGAGCAACCAGCACATTGCCGACAAGCTCGGTTTAAGCATTCAAACCGTTAAGGTACACGTGCGGCATATCTTGAGAAAGCTGCATGTCGAAGACCGAACGCAGGCAGTACTTAAGGTACTAAAACCGGCAACCCGCCCCTGATCGGTTGCCACGTAATCAATTGAGAAAAGTTTCTTCCGGATGATTTAGGTCACCGCCTAATTGGGTACAAATTTGAGTAGGAACCAGAAGTGGTGCTCGGGGGACACGCAGATGAAGGCTCTGACGCTGGCAGTAATGCTAATGACAATCTGTCCGGCCTTTGCTCAGGAGCTACAGCCAGGCTGGGAGACATCCTTCAAGAATGCCGAGCAGGCATTCGAGCGTCGCGATTACTTCGGGGCAAAGAGATTGTTCTCGCAAACCTTAGCCGAAGCAGAACGCAGTAGTCAGGAGTTGGAGCTTGCCAAGCGACTGGAGTCCGTAGCCGAGCAGTATGCTGCTAAGAACCGCTGTCATGTTGCTGCCGCCTTGAGAAAACAAGCCGGAAAGATTTACGAGCACATCTGGGGCTGCAAGAAGTAACGCTCAAGACAAGGCATACAGCAGCCATGAACGCTTAGGCTGATTTGCAAACAGGAAGTACAGCAAATTAGACAGATTGAGCATTTGCTTGAATAAACCACGCCGGAACTCTGCTTCAGGCAAGAGTTCAGCCTTAAACGTTTGACGCAATGCCCGCTTGTTATGCCAGGAAAGACCGATATGCCGCCTGTGCACCACGAATTTGTGCCAGCGCTCTTGATGCAGAGCGTAGAGCTCCTGGCGGTCGTATGGATCGGCTTGTTCCTTACTTTCAACCGCCTCGTGCCGAGCGGCCAGGATATCGAGCTCTTCTTTCTTTTCTGAAGGGATCATGAGTAAAGCTCCCGAAGGCAGCTACAAACCTGCCTGCCATGAGGTTGCAAGGTTGCAATGATCGGATCTTAATTATAAGTGCTTAGTCAAGCCCGTTTTCGCCTCAACCTGACAACTCGAATTCAAGTCATAATGCCGATTTCAGAAAGTGACATCGGTTAAGGCTGGACACTTTATAATCTTTCTCAGAAAAGACTCGCTAGAGGAGCTTGGTCTTGAAGAGATCGTTTCCCGGAAACAACTACTGCCCTTGCGGCAGCCAAATCAAATATAAGAAGTGCTGCCAAACTAAAGGCGTCGATTACTTTCTCAAGAAAAACGGCAAGCTAGTGCGTGAAGCACCAATGACGCCTGAAAGGCGCGCAGCCTTTGAAGCGGAAAAGCTGCGCTTCCAACAGGAGCACGGACGAAAGCCGACCGAGGAAGAAGAATCCGTATTGCGCTATGCGGAATTCGAAGAGATAGACTCCGTAATTGAAAAGGAGCTGATTGCAATGGGTGCTTCACCGGAGACGATTTATGCATATGAAAAGACCGGCATTCTAATCACCCGCGAAAATGAACATCAGTTTCCTCCCGATGAACTCAAACGCTGGGCCGAAGCGATTCAGGAATATAGATTGATTGAGGGGCTGTCCAAGCAATGAGCGCTCGCTATTTTGAAACCAATTGAACCGGCATTTTTGTTGCAACAACGGAGTGAAATCGATGCAAATTCTACGCGAGCGGATTCTTACTGACGGCAGGATATTGGCAGGCAACATCTTGAAAGTCGACTCGTTCATGAACCATCAGATCGATCCGGTGTTAATGAAGAAGATTGGTGAAGAGTTTGCACGCCGATTTGCTTCGGTCAAGGCATCGCGCATTTTGACGGCGGAAACCAGCGGCATCGCACCGGCATTGTCCGCAGCAATGGCGCTAGAAATCCCAATCGTCTTCGCGCGCAAGCATAAGCCAAAGACCATGGTGGGCGAGCCTTTTATTGAAACCACCGAGTCGCCGACCCACGGCAACCAGGTGGAGCTAATCGTCTCACCCGAGTATTTGAAGCCGTCCGATCGCATTTTGATCTTGGACGACTTCCTTTCAAGTGCGCGAACGATTGCAGCACTAATAAAATTGATTCAACAAAGCGGTGCAACGCTGGTGGGAGTCGGAGCCGTAATCGAAAAGACTTTCGCAGGCGGTCGAGACAGTCTCAAATCGCTCGATGTGCCTATAGAGTCTTTGGCTGCAATCGAGCGCTTCGACGGCGACCGGATCATATTAAGTGACTCGAATTGAGCTGATTTGGTGCCTATCCCACATTTCCAGCGGGACCGGCGGCGACAAAGATTTACAAGTTGGCAAGTTTTATACTTCTTGCCAACTAGAAATTTTCCGAAGACTAGACCAATGAACCTAGCTTAATCCGAAACAAGCCGGCCCGCCGTGCTATATTCTGTTGGCAACTGGCGAAACTGGTGGAACAATATAAGAGGGTGTGAAGTCTCTATTAGACAAATCGTCGTATGGCACGTTCCTGGGGAAGGATAAATTGGATAGAAATTCAGGTAACCGAACATTTTCGCTGTCTTGGCTGTCGCGTTGGCGTTGGAATGTTCTTGATCTCATACAAATCTGCAACCGCGGCAGCATCGCCACGTATTTGTATGCCGATATGGACATGAGCTGGGCCGAGCATCTGCGAGCCGCGCTGGCCAAAATCGGTCAGAAAGTAACCATTACAGCCATTGTGCTGAAGGCAATCGCCATCGCTCAGTTGAAGCATCCGGAGAGCCGGAGCGTACTGTTACCCTTTGGGCGCACTGCCGTTCTGGAAGAAGTGGTTGGCGGCTTTACAGCCGAAAAGGTTGTTGAAGGAAAGCCGGTCGTCTATTTTGGCGCGATCAAAGAGCCAATCAAAAAGACGATCGCCCAGATTGCACGCGAGCTGAGAGACTACGCCGAGCGAGATGTAACAGAGATTCCACAGCTCAACCTCGAACATCGCTTCGCCAAGATGCCATGGCTGATTAGACGAATTATTCTCTGGTTCGGGGTTACATTTCCAGACTTTCGGCTGAGATTCATGGATGCGACATTCGGCATAAGTTCGCTGGGTAAGTACGGCATACGCATGCTGATTCCACCTTGTGTTACGACTTCAACTTTCGGGATCGGATCAGTTGAAAATCGACCGGTGGTGCGCGGAGGAGAGATAGTAATCCGCCCGATTATGAATATCTCGCTCAACTTCGATCATCGATTGATCGATGGGGCGCCCGCTGCTCGATTCTTAAACGATGTTCGCCTCCTGTTGGAAGGCGGGCTCCAGGAATATCTAACACCGGAAGAGCGCAGCGCTGTCACGCAAACACAAGAGACAACCGAGCTAATCAACAGCCTAGAAAATGCCATCGCCGAAAAGAAGGTCTCAGTCGGCTAATTCTGGCGGGATTGCGCTCCAAGTGCAGCTTTTCCATTCGTAATGCTCTCTGGCATTGGCTGAGGGGCAGCCGCGAAGCTTTGCGCCAGCCCAATTCAAGTCAGATGGCAAACCGATCTGGTCCAGGCTTAACCATCAATCCAAATCAAAGTTCAGTCAACCTGTTTGCTCTGCGCTCTGCTGACGGTTGATTGACCAACGCTTTGAAGCTTGGCCTTGATCTGAGGAATAGCAGCACGAGCAGCTTCTTCTCCTGCCTTGATTGCCTTGATTGCATCCTTGGACTTCAGGGAAAGCACCCCAATCCCATCTACGTTGGGATGGATCACGACGTCAGAGTCTTTGACCGGAAACTCATCACCATGCTCGAGCGTTATCTCTTCAATCCGGGGCGCCACGCTGCCAATCTTACGGAAGTGCTTTTTCTCCATCGGATGGAGATTTTCATCGACATCAACGGAGATCACAATATCGGCACCCATATTCCTGGCAGCTTCAGATGGAACGTTGGCCACGATGAAACCATCAACCAGCAAAGCGTCATCGTATTCGACCGGACGCCTGAGCACTGGAATCGCTGAACTAGCCTGCATTGCTTTTGCAACGGAACCCTTGCCTATGATGTATTCCTTGCCGTCCAACAAATTGGTCGAAACCGCTCGGTACGGAATGTTCAACTTCTCGATATCGCGCTTGTCTGCCGGCAAGCAGCTTTCGAGATAATTACGCAGCTTGTTGCCGAAATAAAATCCATCATACGGATGCCAACCGAACAGATGCGGTATGGCAAAAAATGGGATGGCCAGTACCCGAACATAAATTGGAACCGTCATGTAATTCTTCATGATATGCGGTTCGGAAAACTTTGCTTCGATGTCATCCACCGGCAGTCCGGCGCAGTAGAAGCCACCGACGATTGCTCCCATGCTGGTGCCGGCCACCATATCGATTGGAATGTTTTCCTTCTGGAGCACACGCAAGACCCCAACGTGCGCAGCTCCGCGTGTACCGCCACCGCCGAGCGCCAGGGCGACCTTCGGGCGGCTAGCCTTAGTAGTCTGATCGTCATCAGCCAGGGCTGGAGTGGCGGAGCCTGCTAACACTGCCAATGTGGCCAGAACGGCGGATGAAAGACGCATAGAGAAAGATCTGTAGTTCCGAGTGCTCTTATTCAATGGTCGAGTTCTCCTGAGACGCGCTTCATCTGCGTACCGAACTCAGTCTCTTCAATTCATGACTCAGCCCGCGTACCTGAAAAAGTATACACTGCGGTGCTCTGGACATGCGCCTTGGAGCAACGACTATCAGAGAATTCACACTTACGGCACGCCACAAAAGGTGCAAACAAGCGATTAGATTGTCTCTTGTTCTCGCCTTATTTCTTGCTCTTGGCTAAAGTGGGAATTTTCA
>CAZSNX010000226.1:0-7120 GCA_964607945.1 uncultured Candidatus Obscuribacterales bacterium | reverse complement strand
TTTGACTTTGGCGATGTGAAAGGTCAGGAACATGCCAAGCGCGCTTTGGAGATCGCCGCTGCCGGCCGGCACAATGTTTTGATGGTGGGTCCGCCGGGCTCAGGCAAGTCCATGCTGGCTCAGCGTCTGCCCACCATCATGCCGCCGCTGGAGTTTTACGAATCGCTCGAGCTAACCAAGTTGTACAGTGTGGCTGGATTGTTGCCGGACAAATCGACGATTATTGCCAAAAGACCATTTCGTCATCCGCATCACAGCTCATCAGCCGTCGGCCTGGTCGGCGGCGGTGCTCAACCAAAGCCCGGAGAGATTTCGCTCAGTCACCTGGGAGTTCTCTTTCTCGATGAGCTGACTGAGTTTCCCCGCTCGCACATAGACTGCCTGAGACAACCGCTCGAAAGTGGCAACGTTACCATCAGCCGCGCGCTGCAGACGATTACCTTTCCTGCTTCGTTCTTGCTGATTGGAGCATGCAACCCCTGTCCCTGCGGGCATCGAGGCGATCCGGCCCAATACTGTAGCTGCACGCCCAATCAGGCAGACCGCTATTGGTCCAAATTGTCCGGTCCCTTTCTCGACAGAGTCGATTTGCATGTCGAAGTGTCCAGGTTGCAAGAGGGAGAGTTGTCCTGCACTACCCGTGGTGAATCATCGGAATTTATGAAACTGCGTGTGATGAGAGCGGTCGAACGACAGAAGGGACGTTTTCCGGAAGGTCAGTTTGTTTACAACGGGCAGCTCAGCCACCGTCAGGTGAACAAGTATTGTAAGGTGGACGATCTCTGCCGTGCCTTATTGGCCAGAGCGGTAAATCGGCTTGGGCTGTCGGCCCGCGCCTACGACCGAGTTTTGCGCATTGCTCGTACAATCGCCGATCTTGGTGATGCCGAGCAGATAGAATCCAGCCATGTCGCTGAAGCGATTCGATATCGAGTGATGTTCAAGTCGGCATCCATGGCGATTGGGGCATCAGCATATTGAGCCGGAACGAAAGCGTGGATGCTTAATGGAAAAACTCCGAATGCAGCTGCTTCATCGCTTTGTCGGCGTCTTCTCGTCCCACCACAAAGCTGAGATTGATGTCGGAAGCTCCGCCCGAGATCATTACGATATTGATGTCCTTCAGCGCGCTGAACACCCGACCGGCAATTCCGCTCTGTTCGCGAAACTGCCTTCCGACAACCGATACGATCGCGACATCCGATGATGTGCGTACTTCGCCGTGCTCGAGCAACGCTTCCTTCAACTCTGCCAAGCTATCGGCTTGGTCGATCGTGAGCGACACTGAAATCTCAGATGTGGCAATCAGGTCGATTGGTGTTTTATGATGGTCGAATAGTGCAAATATCTGCGCAAGGAAACCATGGCTCATCAGCATACGCGGTGAACTCAAGAAGATGGCGGTGATGCCCTTTTTAGCTGCGACCGCCCGGATGGTTTCAGTAGCTTCTGCTTGAGACTTGATCAGTGTGCCAGGTTGATCTGGCCGCATCGTGTTGAGAATGCGCACCGGGATGTCCTTTTCGACTGCCGGCTTGATAGTAAGTGGATGCAGCACCTTGGCACCAAAGTAGGCCAATTCCGAGGCTTCTTGAAACGAAACTTCCGGAATGACTCTGGCTTCGGGAACCACCCTGGGATCGGCGGTCATCATCCCGTCTACATCCGTCCAGATTTGAATCTCAGCCGAATTGAGGGCGACGCCGATAATCGATGCGCTATAGTCCGAGCCGCCCCGCCCGAGGGTGGTGCTGGCACCGGATTTGGTGCGGCCGATAAATCCCTGCGTAAATACGATTGTGCCGGCCTTGATGTGCGGCAGGACAATTTCCTCAGCCTTTTCTTTGATTAGATCCCAGAGCGGATTGGCTTTCCCGAAGAGTTCGTCGGTAATCACGAATTCTCTAGCATCAAGCCAAACTGCCTTGTGGCCGGCTTGGATTGCGTACTCGGCAACCAATCGTGACGATAACAGTTCGCCGACACCGGAGACAGCATCGAGCGATCTCCTTGTCAGCTCACCGAGATAGCTTATGCCTTTGTAGAGAATACTCAGCTCATCCAAACGACCGTCGAGTTCCTCTTTCAAGGCGATTGCCGCATTACTCTTACCGAAGAGCTCAGAGATGGCAGCCAAATGTTTCTCTTGAATCAGCTCGATCGAAGCAAGCGCGCCATCCAAGTCGCGGGCGAGCGCCTTTTCAGCTCCGTCGATCAAGGCGTTGGTGACGCCTGACATTGCCGATAAAACCACGACCTTCTGAGAACTCCTCGCTTGCGCGGAGAGTTCTACTACTTGTCGAATTCGCTCAGCGCTGCCTACCGACGTTCCGCCGAATTTGAGAACGAGCATGACCGAATTGTCAGCGCCTCCAGATGTCGGCGCCTAATGATCTGAATTTGTCTTCGAGATGCTCATAACCACGATCGAGATGGCTCAATCCGGTGAGCTCGGTTATTCCTTCCGCTGCCAGCCCGGCGACTATCAATGCAGCCGCAGCTCTCAAGTCGCTTGCTTTGACTTCAGCTCCCATCAGGCGAGGAACACCTTTGACGACAGCGGCATTTCCCTTGAGTGCGATATCGGCTCCCATTCGGCGCAGCTCGCCGACTTGCATGAAGCGATTCTCGTAAATGGTTTCCGTGACGATCGAGGTTCCTTCACATGATGCCAGAACCGCCATCACTGGTGCTTGGAGATCGGTCGGAAAACCAGGATAAGGCACGGTGGTGATGTCGGTAGCGCGCAGGCGACCGTGCGATTTTACTTTGATAGTATCCGGTGCATAGATCGCTACTTCAGATCCGATTTCAGTGACTTTGCTGATCACCGAGTAAAGGTGGTGCGGATTGAGCCCTTCGATCGTAATCTCTCCGCCAGTGGCCATAACGGCTGAGATAAAGCTGCCGGCTTCAAGGCGATCTGGAATGGTCTCGAAAGTAGTGCCATGCATCTCAGACGGTTTGACACCATCAATTACCATTTGATAGGTGCCGGCACCGGTGATACGGCCGCCCATCGCGTTGATGAAATCTGCGAGGTTGACGATTTCAGGGTCTTGGGCTGCATTCTCAATGATTGTTTGACCTTCGGCCAGAGCGGCCGCCAGCATGATGTTTTCGGTGGCGCCGTTGGATGGACGGTCCAGGTAAATTCTGCTGCCGATCAGTTTTTCGGCTGAGGCATAAACGTAGCCGTGTTCGATCTTGCAATCTGCCCCAAGCATCTTCAGCCCACGCTCGTGAAGATCGATTCTTCTTTCGCCGATGGCGCAACCGCCTGGTAGCGAAACTTTGGCCTGACCGAAGCGAGCCAGAAGTGGTCCGAGCACTACGAACGATGCGCGCAACTGGCTGACCAGCTCGTAAGGAGCTTCCAGCTCATTGATGTTTCGAGCGTCGATTGTAACTTCATCGCCGGCAATGGTGACCTTCGCGCCCAAATATCTGATCACGTCGGCCATCATGTGAACGTCGGTCAGATTCGGTACATTACGCAAGACGGAAACGTCGGAAGCCAGCAGTGCTGCCGCCATTTTCTTGAGAACGGCGTTCTTCGCACCACCGACGCGAACAGTTCCGTGCAACGGATTACCGCCGCGGATGATAATGCGTTGCTCGATCTCTGTGGTTGGCTTTGCTGGGGGATCCAGCCTGGTTGCCTCTGATGTCATGTCGGTCTCCGCCTGTTCTAGAGAAACTGGTAAGTTTGTCCCTGGAAATAATTTACAACGCCAAAGTAAACTGAATGTTAACTTGAAAAACTATTCTACCCAAGGTTCTCATTAGCTGCCCGATTCAGCTTTTTATCGTTAACTTTTCAGTGCACCGGTTTTGGGTAGCGCGGCGGTGTAATAAAAAGCAGTCAACGCGAGCAATTCGGCAGCATGGGCGGTTTGCAGACTCCAGCCGATGAAACGGGTTGCTGACAACCGCCTAAAGATGAGTGGAAAGTGATGTTAAACTGGGGTAAGAAGTGGCTGTCAAGTGTCGATCGTTCAATCTCAATCGACGTGTTTGGGCGAAAGTAATCGGGCAATCGCCAGTTGAGTTTCATGTTTTTAAGTGATCGGATCACCAACTGCAAATTCGTGCTGCTGCGCGTGATGGCTCTGTCTGTAGTGGTTTTTACTACAGGCTGTTCCATGTCGGAAGAAGTAAAGAGGATTGAGCAGGTAAAACAGTTGGAACGGCGCCGAAAGGATGCCAGTTCGACCGACCTTACCGGGCAGCAAATTTTTATGCGCAGCTGCAATACCTGTCATCCGGGCGGCAGCAAGGGAATGGGACCGGCTCTCGATCAGCTGGGCGAGCATTTCCCTGGCGATCAGCAATTGAAGTCGTTTATTCGCAAGGGTAAGGGTTTGATGCCGGCCCAGCCGCCGGAAATTTTAAATGACAAAGAGCTGGATAATCTCACCGACTACCTGAGGGCGCTGAAGTCCTAGGCACTATATATGGTGGCAGCTGTCCGGCTTTAATGCCCGATGCCGCCCAGCAGCATCTCTAGAATCCAGATAACCACCAGCACGAACAAGACTATTAGAACGAGCCTGGTTTTCCAGTTGGGACCGGCTATTCTGATTGCGGGTAGTGGGCTGTGCCGGATCACGGCATCGGCAACTTTGTCTTTATCCGAGAGATAGACCGACTGAATGAACATCGGCCAAACTATTTTGCTGGCTGGCTTTGGATGATAAAGGACGATGATCAATTCGGGACTGACATAAATGCGCAAAACGAGATCCCAGTTGACCGTTTTACGTTGAGGCCAATACGGACCGCGGTACTTGATTCCTTTGCCGCTGATCTGCAGGCTGCAAGGGCTGAGATACGGTCTTAGACCGACTAGGAGAGCCAAAAGCGAAGTGGTGATAAAGAAGCCTTCGATGTTGAAGAGTAATCCATAGTTGCCTGATAGTCTCAACGGTTCCCAGCAATACTTAGCCAATCCGGCATAGGCGGCGGCAAGAATGGTGCACATCACCAGCTCTGAAGGATCGCGCGCTTCGACGAAGTTGTCTTGAGGGTCGCCTTCTTGATCTTGGGCGCGAAACATTTGGGCAGCTCTCTCTACATTTAAGAGGCAAGTATTTAGTAAGTGTACGAGCTTAAAACAATAGCTTACTGAGATCTTCGCTGCAAGCCCCGTTGCTCGGCTTGGTCGGCTGGCACTATGGTCCGCGCCCAAATACTTCTTCGGCGGCCTTGCGGGCGCGTGTTCGCCTTTGTTCGGCATTTTCAGCGATGCCGGACTCGAGATTGCCGGACATGTTGCGATAGAATTCCGCATCGAATGCCCGCGTGCGAACCACTACCGGCATCGGCACGGCATATCCCAGTATAAGCGCTTGTTGCTTGGGATCGAGTTGGGCAAGTACGGTTCGTAAGGTTTGGCTGCCTGCTACGCCGGTGAATACTGCGTCGATATCCTTTTCGTCATTTAGCAAAGCGGTAACGCGAGTTCCGATCTGACTCAGGATTTCGGGATCGATCCCGCTCGGCCGCTGGTCAACAATCAGGAGAGTGACGAAGTACTTGCGCATTTCGCGGGCGATGATACCGAAAATGGTTTGCCTGGCAACCTGGGGCGCCAGGAATTTGTGTGCCTCCTCTATTACGATCATGAGCTTGCGAGGAGGGGCGGCATGCTCCGGATCGGCTGTATAAACCTCGGAGCGTTTGACGTACTCAGCGTGTATTCGTCTGGTAATGACGTTGGTGGCCAGCATGTAAGACAGCAGGTTGTTCTGCCTGCCGAACTCGAGCACGATGTGTTTTCCCGCCGAGATGTATTGGATAATCTCGTCGATGTAATTATGCGAAACGCGCGGACGCAGGTAGGATGTCTTGGTTACAACTGTATTTAGGCGCCGCTGAAGGGTTTTGATCGCTGTGGCATGCCCTTTGTGAGTAAGAACAAACTCGTCGATCTCTTCGCTTGACATATCCAGCAGGGTCGAGATCCAATCGGATTTGAACTTCTCTTTGATGATGTATGCGTTTTCGAGAGTGGCTTCAGACAAGGCAAGCTCCGACTTTAAGAGCTCCAGATCTTCGATTTCGAGCTGGTCGTAGCCGATATACAATTCGTGTGCATCCGGTAGCCCGCGTGCGCGCGAGGACTCGGCATCCAGGCTGAACACCACAACGTCGCCGCCAAACAACTGTTTCAGACCCTTTACGCGCGGAGCCGACTTGTTTTCGGACATCGCTTGCCAGCCGTACTCATTGTGCATATCAAAGACCAGCACTGAAGCAAGATCTTTCTTGATCACTCCGCACAAGAAAATCCTGGTAAGGAAGGACTTGCCGGTGCCTGATTTGCCGAAGATGCCGTTGGAGCGTTCGATAAAACGATTGAGATCGACGCAGACCGGTGTCTCCATATTGAGGGGCCGACCCACGTTGAAGTGAGTGTTTCGCGGATCGCTTTCATCTTCGTGCCCGAACACCAGCGCGAAGTCTTCCTTTGTCGCCTCGTATACGGCTGAAAAGTGACTGGGAATTGTCTTGACCGGTCTGAGCTCAGGGGCTTTCGATTCGGACCCGCTTTCGAGCATCAACATCGGCTGAACATTGACCAGCCCGAACGTAGACACACCAGACAACACCGACAGGAGAAACTCGTCTCCATGAGGAGGGTGTTGCAAGATGCGCGGGTTTGCGGTCGACAAGCTGACATCTGTCAGCATACTGAAAAAGCGATTATTGCGACCCTCGATCACCACAAACCGGCCGACTCTAAGGTCTTCGACTGAAGTGCCAGGATCCAGGCGCATTTCAAGTCCGCTCGAGAGCGACCCCTGCGTGATAATGCCTAAATAATTCTCGGGTCTTTTGCTCATCAATGCGCCCCGAAAAGTCAGAATCGCCCGCTGCCGCTGGGCAACCAGCGGCGGTGGCTGAAGAATATCTGCTAGAAACCGATCGCCGAAGCAAAGTCGTTGACGGCGTTTTCCTTTTGATCTGCTGAATATGTCTTCTTGTTGACGATCTTGCTTTCGTCATTGCCTTCGTATTCGGTAACCGTATAAATCAGCGGCTGATGAAGACTTCGCTCGAGACGAAGCAGATTGCCGTTAGCACCGGTTGCTCCGACTAGTCCCCAAATTCCGTC
>CAZSNX010000225.1:3532-7134 GCA_964607945.1 uncultured Candidatus Obscuribacterales bacterium | reverse complement strand
GATAGACCTTCCTGAACCTTCTCCAACTGATCGAATGGGAGATCTGATAGCAGCGCGGCTATCTCCGATGTGCGTAGGCGTCTTGTCGCTTGAAGCTGACGTTCACCAGGCTCGGTTAGTTTCAAAAGTATCTGCCGTCGAGTCGATGGGTTGCCCTTCCTTTCCACTAATCCGGCATGGACAAGCCCATCTATCAATGATGATGCGGTGGCATTCGTAATCCCGAGTGCGCCTGATACCTGAGAGAGCGAAGAATTTGGACAGTTCTGAAGGAATGCCATCGCCCTGAGACGTGCGATAGAGGAGTTTGATTGCTTGTCACGGCGAGAGTTGTTTCTCAGGAAGTACATTATTAAGGGAGCAGTTTCGATTAATTTGGCTGCCACCTGATCGGCCGTTACCTCTGCCGATTTGTTTGAAGTTGTCACTAACGAATCCTCGCCAGAACCGCTCGCTCGGAGCAGAAATTAGCCCCTCTAATAATTCGATAGACTAACGATTCACAAAGATGTTCCCGAAAGGCGGGAAGTCATGGGGCAATTGCACTGGCGGGCGCTGAAACGCTCACTGGGATGAAAGAAACGGGGAGAGGATAGCTATCCTCTCCCCCAAGAGCTGCTGGTTCGAACGCAATTACTTTAGATTGCCTTTGTCAAGGAGTTTGTTCAGCTCTCCTTTCCCTTTTCCAAGGTATTGCCCGCCATACTTCTTGCCGTACTTCAAGGCATTACTCCCAACCAAGCCCTTTGCTTTGTCTGTCAAAGTAGCCTTTTCAGTTGGGGCCGCCGGAGTGCCTGCTGCTCCGGTGGCAGCTGGCGCTGTACCTGCTTTTGCTTCAGTGGCTGCTGGCGGAACCGTCGTCGTAGGAGCAGCTGCCGACGGTGAGGCAGCTGTGGCGTTAGTGGCACCGGAGGTTACACTCTTCAAAAGCTGGCTCGCTTGTTTCGAGCCTACTTGTTTGGCCTGATTCAACAACTTGCTGCCTAAATCCTGGCAGTGGCCGGCTGTTTGCCAAAATAGTAAACAGATCAATGCCAAGCTTAATGACCTCATATCTTTAACCCTCGCAGTGTATTCGTCACAGCTTCATATGCCATCTAATGCGCCGGTTAAATCATGATATTAACTTTGATGTTGGCTATTTCCGGAAATACATCATCGGAGCGTTCGGGCGTCCAATGAAGCATTCATTGGTAAATCCATAGTGATGAATAACCTCTTCAGCGTGTCTGGCTGCCTCTTCATCCGTTCCGAAATCCAGCATCCAGTGGTCGCCCTCGGTAATTTTCCAGGTGCCTCTAATCTGCTCGGCTTTGACTTTCGACAGATCGAAACTAATTGCGTCTTCACCGGTTAAGTCAGAGCCAGAGGGCGCAGCGCCGTCTACCAGGAAGTACTGCATTTGAGGAGACCCGTTGCTAATTTTGCCGAGCGTGCATAGTTCGGTAAAACCGAAATGCTTGATCGTTTTAACGGCTTGTTCGAGCTCTTGAGACTTACTGCCAAAATCGAGCAACCATTTGTCCCCTTCGGTGAGCTTCCACCGCCCATCAGCAGAAGCCCAGTTTAGTTTAGCCGGGTCGAAACAAGTGCAGTTTTGTTTGAACGACAGACCACGATCGTCGGCCTTTGGTTGCAGCAATTGAAGATTCAGGACTGGCAAAATCTCGACTTGTTCAACCCCACCTTGAAGCGGTTGCCCGGAGACCGGAGAAAGGGTTGCGATGCCTGTTGCTATTAGTAAGGTTAAGAGTAATTGTTTCATTTTTTCGCCTTTACCGAAGATCTAGAAGCCCTGTCCACCAGTGATTGGTATCTGGTTGTAATCCGCTGGAATCGCGAACACTTTAGGATCGGGTGCTTGAGCGGAGAATGAACGCAGATGAGATTCGGTCGTTCCGAATTTGCTTTGCACCTTGCTATACACTCTCACGCCGATATCGTCGCCCGTCCAGAGATCTTCAGATGTTTCGCCGAGATCGTAATGCATTCCGTGACAGGGATGTCCGTCAATTACCTTGCTTCCTAGCGGTTTTCCTCCCGAGCGCATATCCGAGCCGAATTGAGCCAACATGGAGACATCATCGTCGCGCAACGGCATGGAGATCGCCGATTTGGAATCACCTCGCAAAATAGTAATCTTGTGATTCGGCAAATCAAGCAGTGATATGTCCTTTCGTCCGGAATCTCTCGTTACTTCATTGCGACCATGACCTTTGCCGTCAGTAACGTAAGTGCGGACAGCCTTACCGCCGACGCTTGATGTTTCCTCGTATGAGGCTTGATAAGGCTTCGAAGCGATGTTTGCAGCAAATGCGGCTGAGCCGAGCAAAATGAAGGCGGCTGCTAGTCCGATAATTCGAATTGAATATTGCATGTGACCTTGACTCCACCGGGTTAGTGGAATACTACTGCATTAATGTCCCAGCCATGTCCAGATCAATTAGCTCTATTGATTGAGGCTGAGTACCGCGTATGCTCCGCGATTGCGCGTGACATACGAAATGCAGGCTGCCATTTTGAACACGCGGTCGGCTATCAGTCTGTCGTCGTTATCTTGGCTCTTTGTCAACTTAGATAGCAGTTCGGAGTTTTGAATTAGGGAGACGAATGCGAACTCTGAACAAGCTATGTGTTGTCCGCCGGGTAAATCGTAGCCGCGAACATTTCGGCGAGCCACTTTGTCTCCCTTCATTTGCTGCAGCATAGTTTCAGAGTTGGATCCGATCGCGACCTCCTGTCCTTCGACAATGCTGACAAACTTGTCCTTCATTTGTGCTCTAACGGCGTTTAGCTTCTTGGCCCATAAAGTTCCTACCTTCACAAGGTCTTTGTCGCGGCTAAGCAATACAAGCGTGTTTGGTTCGATATCAATCAGATGATCTCCGACGTTGACGGTTGTCTTTTGGTGCGAAGAGACTAGAATTTCGCCATCATTGAGAACGATTGTGCCATTCTTGTTTACTACCACTCTTGCTCCCAGAACGGTTGCCTTAATAGTCGCTCCGCCGGTGTTCATGGTTTGTAGTCCGGTTGAGGGAGGTTTTGGCGATCCGGCTGTAAGTACATAATCGACAGGAGTCAAGTCGATCTCGATCGTCCTTGGTGCTGCAGTTTGAGCAAAAGCCACCGGCTGATTTTCCGTTGGAGCATTTGAGATAGGAGTCTTGTTGCCATTGCCTATACTTGCTTGTTCGGCCTCTCGCAGGAGCTTTTCAATCTTCTTGCGCAGTTTGGCTGGGAAGCAGGAGAGGTTGCAAGTGCCGAGTTTTTGCAGGAGGGTAGGACCGGTTGGAACAGCTTTCGTCACGTTGGGAGACTTATTGGGAGCCGGTACTGGTTGTGGTTGGTTCGGCGTGTCCGGCGTTTGAGTCGGCGTGGCGCTGTCTCCGATAATTATCTCTTCGCCCGGTGCGGCAGAGAATGTCTTGGTGCCTTGCCCGTCACCGAGCGTAATCTTCACCTCGCAACCTTGCAAGCTGTTGAATTTGACCGTACTCGGCGAAACTTGCTCGACTGCTACCGGACTGCCGGCGGGGATTACAGCTGTCGCGCCGGAGGCTGATTTGACGACAAGACCACTCTTGCCGGCGATCGCCAGG
>CAZSNX010000225.1:0-3522 GCA_964607945.1 uncultured Candidatus Obscuribacterales bacterium | reverse complement strand
TCTCTCAAGAGTACGGTCTTTTCGCCTTCCGGAACGAAGGTGGTACCGGGGGTTCCAAAGACAACCAGACCGTCATCGCGCTCGAAGTAAATCGGTTGGCAGAGGTTGGTTGAAATCGCCCAGGTAACTACTGCTCCTGGTGCCCTTCCACCCAACATGTTGATATTGGCTGGCGGTGCGCATTCTTGTTTGTCGGCGGTCTGACCTGTGATGTATTTTTCCAGTGGCTTGACCACATCAGTCGGTACGCGTTCTCCCAGGCTCAATGTGCGCACATTGTCGATGCCGTCGTCGATCGGCAATACGGCTAACAGCGGAAAGTCGCCATCGCCGAGCGGTCCACCGGTGCAGCAGAATCCTGGTGGTACGCTGCCACCGCCGCTGGCAAAGATGCTGGGACCAAACGCGATGAAATTGATGCCGTTGAGAGTGATATTGCCTGGTGGATCGACGATGATCATTCCGCCATCGGCATGTAGCGTATTCGTACCGGAAACGTTGATGGCGCCCCCATCCTTGACTATAAATTGAATCGTCCCACCGTTCGGGTTGGTAGCATTAATTGCAGAACCAGGAGCGGCGAAGATCCCCTGTCCCGATATCAAAGGATCGGATTCGGCCAAGCGTGTTAACTGCAATTGATATAGCGCTTCGGAGCTCAGGTCTGGAGGGTCGAAGCCGGGTGATTGCGTGCCGGCGAACAAGAAGATAGTGCCACCTTGATAGTCGCCGACTTGATTGTTGTCAATCGGGATCAGGACCGAACCTACTCTGTATGTAGCCACTGCTTTGATTGTGCCGCCGGCTGGCATATTGATGTCGCGCCCGGCGCTCAAGACTATGTTGCCGCCTACTGCCGCAAGATCGGCTCCGCCGGTCAAGGAGGTGATATCGTGCCCGCTCGCTACTGTGACATTGGCGCCGTAGCTGGTTAGATTAGCATTGTTGATTGACACATCGTCGGTAGCGCCGGTTCCACTGGATTGCAAGAAGATTTCGCCGGTGTTGACTACCTGATATTGAGCGTCTTGATTGTTCGGGTTGAGGACGACATTGGAGTCTCTGGCATCCGGATCGTTAGGCACCCCGGCAATGATTGTCGCCTGTGATGCGCCGGAACCGCTTACATCAATGCCGGTCGTGGCATTGACTGTAACGTCTGCGACGGCGGTGGCGCTGCTGCCGGTGGTCATCGTGAATGCACCGCCGGTAGTTACGGAGATGTCGGCACCGGAACTCAGTGAAGCTTGATTGGCGAGTGCAGTATGTCTGCCGCTATTAATTTGGATGTTGCCGGTATCGGTAGTGATTTGTGCTTGCTGATTGAGAACGATATCTGCCAGTACGGCATTGCCGGAGTTGGCAGTCAGGGTAGCGCTTGTTCCAGCAGTAATCTCTGCTCCGCTGCCTCCGACGCTACCAATGGATATGCCGTTGACGCCAGTGGAAGTCAAATTGACAGCTTGCGCTGCATCCAAGATGGCGGTGTCGACCAAAGAAAGACCTGTGCCGTTGGCGGTAAGTGTAATGTCGCCGGAAGTGGTGCTCATATCTCCCGCTGTCAACGTGCCGCCAAGTGTCTGGATCAAAATAGATGAACCGTTGGCCAATACTGTGCCCTGAACAGAGGCGATGCTTTGGGCGTTGACTGCACCGTTGCCGCCGTTGAAGTTGACATTGTTCGCACCGCCGTTGGCATCGATGGTTCCGCCGGTCATTTGGATTGCCGCTGCCGTCGCCGGAGTATTGCCGTTGAACAGGACGTCGCCGTCGGCAGTCGTCTCGTATGTGCCTGCCCCGGAGACGGTAAGCAGCGCATTGTTCAGGCTGGTGAGAGTGAGATTGCCATCACTGGCGGTCAAGAATCCTGCGTTGCTTACTGTCGAGGAATTGACGTTGACTTGAGTGCCTATGCCTTCTCCGCTATTTGAAACTACTAGAGAGCCGGCTGTGCCGCTCCTCAGATTGAGCGCTCCGCCGTCGGCTTCTACCGTGCCGGTCAGTCTGACGCTACCGGTAGTGGCTGTCAGGCTGATACCAGTCGGACCGCCTGTCGTGAATATGCCTGGGGACCCACCGGCTGTCAGGTCGCCGGTAGCTGTTGAGACGGTCATGGTGCCGGCGTCGCCCACTACTGTCGCGTCGATCGATGTCGCCTGCGCGTCTACTGTTCCGCTGCCACCATTGAAGACGACGTTGCTTCCGATAGCAACCAAACTACCGCCGACCATTGAGAAAGAACCAGGCAATGCATCATTGAAGTTGATATCACCGACGTTTGCTGTAATTGTGGGATTGGTGCCGGTGGTATTCAAGGTGCGAGTGTTGATGAACACGGCATCGCCCGAGCCGTTGTGCACGGTTACGGAATTGCTTGCCCCGGTGGCGGAATTCAAAGTGAGATCGCCATCGTTAGCGGTGGCATTTCCACTTACGAGCAAATTGCCGTTGGTAGCCTCCAGTGTCAGCGAACCGTCATTTGAAGTGACTGCATTGGCTGTGAGGTTGCCGCTTGAAACTGATATGTCGATTGTGTCAGCACTGGCATTGACTGTCGGGCTGCTGGGCCCGTTGTCGGAGATAGACGTAACGTGTACATCGATGCTGCCGATTCCGCCATTGAAGTTGACATTTTGTCCGCTGCCGACTACAAGCCTGCCGCCTGTCATCGAGAAGGAGCCGGGTGTGGCTTGGTTGAAATTAATGTCGCCGACATTGGCTGTCACTGTGGGATTAATGCCGGTCGTATTTAAGGTGCGGGTCTGGATGAATACCGAGTCGCCGGTGCCATCGTGAAGAGTGATTGAGTTAGTTGCCAGGCTCCCTGAGCGCAGATTCAAATCGCCGTCTGTAGCAGTGGCATTGCCGGCGATGAAGAGATTGCCGTTGTTGGCTGCCAGAGTTAGCTGCCCATCGGAGGAAGTCACTGAATTGACTGTGAGGTTGCCGACTGTTGTCGTGATGGTGATGTCGACACCGGTTGCATTGACGGTTGGACTTCCAGTGCCGTTATCCGAGATTGAGCGAACGTTGGCGTTGACTACACCGTTGCCGCCGTTGAAGTTTACATTTTGACCGCTTTCGACCACCAGGTCGCCGCCGTTGATCGTAAATGAGCCAGGCGTATCGTCATTGAAGTTGATGTCACCGGATTCGGCGGTGATGGTGGGGTTGACTCCGGTGGTGTTCACAGTTCGGGTTTGGATGAAGACTGACTCGCCCGAGCCGTCATGAATGGTTATCGAATTGGAGACCCCGGTGGCGGACTGCAGGTTCAAATCTCCGCCAGTGGCAGTGGCATCACCTGCAACGAGCAGGTTGCCGCCGAGGGCAGCCAAAGTCAGCTGCCCGTTGCTTGCTTCGACGGAATTAGCAGTTAAATTGCCGGTCGTGGTTGTGATTGTAATATCGCTGCCGGTCGCGTTGACAGTCGGACTGCTGGCACCGTTGTCTGAGATGGAAGTGACCTGCGCGTCGATCATGCCGTTGCCGCCATTGAAATTGACGTTACTGCCCGAGCTG
>CAZSNX010000224.1:0-7160 GCA_964607945.1 uncultured Candidatus Obscuribacterales bacterium | reverse complement strand
GATGGTGGGCGAGGTGGGACTTGAACCCACACGTATTGCTACACTAGATCCTAAGGCTCCCTTCGATCACTTGTCCCCGCCAAAGGCTGCAAAGTCGCGCGAGATGTACAATTGGGCCATTTTTTTAATCGTTGATTTATTGGTCATCATTGGCTATAATTGGTTGCTATCGGCCATATAATTGGCTAGGGGGATTTGACCAATGAAGCTCGAAGGTTTTCGACCTACTCTTGAAATGTTGCGATTGGTCGGAGAGATCGACGAGTTTAAGGGCGCATGGCGCTTACTATCCAACATATCACCTGAGCGACTAGCTGCGCTTAAACATGTTGCCACCATCGAAAGTATTGGTTCATCGACGAGAATTGAAGGCGCTGCGCTTTCCGATGAGGAGGTCGAAGCGCTTTTGTCTGGCATCCGAAAGAAGTCTTTTAGATCAAGAGATGAGCAGGAAGTGGCCGGTTATGCTGACGTAATGGACACAGTTTTTCAAAACTGGCAACACATACCCCTAAGCGAGAATCACATCAAGCAGCTTCACCGTGATCTGTTGAAGTACAGCACGAAAGATGATCGGCATAGAGGCAATTACAAGACGGTGTCAAACAACGTCGAAGCATTCGGCCCCAACGGCGAGAGTCTGGGAATTGTCTTCAGGACTGCAACTCCGTTTGATACTCCGTATAAAATGACAGAACTCATCTCGTGGACGAATGAGATGTTGCAATCCGGCGAAGTACATCCATTACTGATAATCGCTGTTTTCGTAGCCGACTTTCTTGCGATTCATCCATTTCAAGATGGCAATGGCCGCCTCTCGCGCGTTCTAACCACGTTGCTTCTTCTCAAGAAAGGCTATGGTTACGTTCCGTACAGTTCGTTGGAAAGTGTTGTCGAAGCTAACAAGGAAGGCTACTACCTGGCACTGAGGAGGACTCAGAGTACGTTGGAATCAGACAATCCAGCCTGGGATCCATGGATTCAGTTCTTTCTCCAGTCGATGCAAAGGCAAAAAGCGAATCTGCAAACAAAGCTTTCGAGAGAACGTATCATTGAAGGTGAACTCCCTGCGCTTTCGGTGCGAATTTTAGAGCTAGTACGGGAACACGGACGAGTGAAGACATCGGATGTTGAAACTTTGACTGGTGAGAGCCGAAGCACGATTAAGGTTCGCTTGAACGATTTAGTACAGCGCGGAATGTTGGCGCGCTATGGGAAGGGACCAGGAACCTGGTACGCGCTTCCAAGATCATCTGGATCGTAGAGGACGTGATGGATAATAATGATATGCAGCTGAAATCGGTCGAAACAACTCCTAACCCGAACAGTATGAAACTGAACTTGGACGAACAGCTCGGAACGGCTGTCACGATCACAGCGGAGGATTGTAGCAACGCGCCAGATTGGGTGCAAAGGTTGTTGCAAATACGTGGTTTGCAGAGTGTATTTTTGTGCGCCAACTTTATCACTCTCAACAAAGATCCAAGAGCGGATTGGAAGCCCATTCTAGAGAGCGCAACCGCTGTAGTGACCGGACAGGAGGGTGGCGCTCAAACAACAGCTCAACAGCGAAAAGCAGCAGAGACAGAGGGCCAGGTGCATGTGCTGGTACAGACGTTCCGGGGCGTGCCAGTGCAGATAAAGATTGTAGATTCTGACGGTGAAACCCGTGTTGCGCTGGGCGAGCGATTCAATGATGCCGCAAGACGAATACAGGAAAAGACAGGGGCAAACTATTTAGCGGAACGTTACTGGGCCGATTACGGAACGCGGTACGGTCTGCGCGAGACCGTCGCTCAGGAGCTGAAGGATGAACTTGAAGGACTCTTCGACCCGGCAGGACTGGAGGATGTTTCGGCGCAAGCCCTGGGACAGACCGGCGCACGCGAGATAACTATTGAGGTTGTGAAAGAATGGTTGAAAGACGGCGATTGGAAGCGCCGGCTAGCCGCAGTAACTGAGCTGAGCCGATTGCCGAACAGCATTACCTTGCTACTGAGCGCACTCTCTGACACACATCCACAAGTGCGGCGACTAGCTGCAGCCGCAATCGGAGCCAGCGGCGAGTCTGTTGCTGTTGAACATCTTTGCACAGCCCTTCTAAAAGATCATTCTGTCGGAGTACGCCGCACCGCTGGAGACGCCTTGTCGGACATCGGCGATCCAAGTGCGCAATCAGCAATGTGCCAGGCGCTATCGGACTCGAACAAGCTTGTGCGCTGGAGAGCAGCACGATTTCTGTTCGATTTGGGCAATGCAGATGCGCTTCCGTTCTTGGAAGAGGCACTTGCGGATGACGAGTTTGAAGTCCGTCTTGAAGTCGAAGCCGCGATCGGTAGAATCCGTAGCGGCGGAGGGGGACTCGAACCCGTTTGGAAACGTATCTCTAACCAAGCCTGAACGGATCGGCGCACTAGTCATCAGCAAGCGCGGCACCAAATGAAGTGGCATGGATCCATCCATCTCGCATGGCCTCATTGATGAAAGTATCTGCTCGTTGTTCCTGTCTGGGGTCCAGGCAGGGTCCAGCCAAGAAAATCCTCCCCCCCCAAAAAAGAAACCCGCCTTTCGGCGGAAACTTAGATGGTGGGCGAGGTGGGACTTGAACCCACACGTATTGCTACACTAGATCCTAAGTCTAGCGCGTCTGCCATTCCGCCACTCGCCCGAGTACGGCAACGCTAGCTGGGGCTAACGGATTAATCAGCATACCATAGCTCGATCCCAGTGGTTGACATCCAACCATTCGGGATGCCTGACAGACCTGACAAAGCAAACATTGTTCAATCCAGAGTGCTCTATGCTACCGAAAACCTTAACCCAACCAGCCAAACACACTTTCCACTCTCAAAATCCTAAGAGGATCGCAGACCGCAACACCTAATTACCACTTTGGAACTCTTGAAGAAAAATCTCGCCCTAGCAGGCAGAGGTTGGCAAACCGGAGTGCCAAAGATGAAATTCAAAGTTACTTTTTCCACCAGTTGTGTAGTCAATACTCGAGCCGCAGACGCTCGAAACGAAGGTAACCAAGACCAAAGTTACAAACTCAACTCGCACAGGCCAAGTTCATCCCGCTCAATTTGGTAGCGGAGCCACTGAAAGTCCCGCTGTTCGTACAAAAATCGCAGAACGGACCAAAATCCGAATCACAGACATTACTCGACAGCCAATAGTAAGGAAGACGGTTATAACTCCAGATCCGGCCCCGTTCCCAGTCGAAAAGCCGCAAATCATCCAGAAGATTGAAGAAGCAAAGCCATTGCATCCGTAACAACTGCCGGCCGTTCTTACAAGCAGCTGCCATCAACAACGCCGCTGCTCAGCTGCGGCAAGCGCCCAGGAAGGCTGTACTTACGTCAAGCCAATGCGACACCAGCTGCATCAAGTCAGCCACGCAACCTATTGCCATGAACCGCTGTACGCCTTTCCCTTCGAAGAAGCCGGATCAACACACGGATTAGCCAGCAAGCCATTTCTCCCAACAGACTGAGACATAGTAGCTTCTTCATTTATAGGCGCAGATTCAACAGTTTCCACAGGCTGCGCTGAGCTATCAACGGCTCTTCTGCCAGTATAAATCGGGTAGCCGCTGGTCGTTTCCGAATACGTCATGCCAGGCCTCAGCGACACTTGCTGTGCCGCATTCGGTTCCGTATTGGTCGCCGCCGTCGCATCTCCCGCCGGCACAGTTCCTGCAGATCCCGCCGAAGCTTCGCCGCCCGTTCCCGTTGCCGCAGGCATATCGGCAGCCGTCACAGCAGCCACTGGCGCAGACTGTTCATTTCTCTCGCCGGAAAGCCAGTACTGAACCCCGACCGTACCTGCAATCCCTACTAATAATCCAACAAAAATCCAAACAAACTTGCTCTTGGACTCGTGAGTTTTAACACTTTCCATCTAGATTCACTTCCTGCGCTATCCACAGACCGCGCTAATCAGCCCACCGCGTGCTTTGTCCATGACGAACTAAGCATACACTGACATAGAATCAAGCTATTAACCACACGGTAATTCCCACCGCAGGACAGCTCGCTCCTAGAAATTCAGCTTCTTTCCAATGGCTGTCTCGAGATCAGCCCAGGAATTCTGATACGCAACCACCGCATCAAAATAATTAGAGAACGTCTGCTGAAACTGCTGCTGAGCAACCAGCGCAGAGCCCAAATCCAAAGTTCCTCTTTCATAACTGTCCTGCGCTTTACGAACCACGTTGAGCGCAAGCGGAATCAGATGTTGCTTGAAGTGCGCCAAATTGGCACGAGCCGCTGAGATCAACGCATAAGCCGCGCGCACATCCACATCAACGCGGGCGGCTACAGACCCCGCATTGATCACGGCTTGCTGATTACTCGCTTTGGACGCCGCAATCTCACCCTGGTGCCGATAGAAAATCGGAATATCCATGTTGACGTTTAGATAGGCACCTTCCTGCTGCCGAGCCCCAGTTGATTTCTTGTACGTGCTAAACACCCACCCCGACCCAATTAGCACATCAGGAATCGCTTGCGATCGAGCAAGACTTACCGCGTGCTTCGTAGTGACAACCTGTTGATTGGCAGCCTTCAAATCAGGTCTCTCCCTGGCAGCCTCGGCAAGCAACTGTTCCAATGGCGGCAGAGGTTCATGCGGCGGCGGGACGAGCTCCGTGCGATTGAGCGAAAGCTTGAACAAACCATTGTCTTCTACATCAAGGTCAAGATCCGGCTTGTAGCCCAGCAAATAATCAAGCTCGATTGAAGCCTGTCGCAGTCGAGCCAGAGCCGAGTTACGCAGAGTTTCAAACTGGTCGACAGCCAGCTTCGCTTGCAAAACCTCAACCTCTTCGCTCTGCCCGGATTTGAACCTCTTGTCTGCAATCTGGCTGAGCCGCTGCACCAATGAACGCTGGTTCTCGACAAGCTCGATGTTTGCCAGCGTATGCTTTCCGCACAGCCGAACGCACGTCAAAACGAAGATCTGCCAGCTGGTACTCGGTAAGCGTATAGTTCGCCCGCGCATAGCGCAGTCGAGCACGGCGCTTGCCTCCCATTTCAAATAGCTGGTTAGCGCCCAGCTGCTGAGTATTTCCAGATATCACTTCGGTATAGGGGGTTCCAAAGCCATATTGGATCGCCAGCTGGGGATTGGGGCGAGCTCCGGCAGTCTTTACTTGAGCTTTCGCTAAATCAATGTTCTTCAAAGCCGAAACCACGCTTGGGTTCTGCGTGTATGCGGTTTCAAAGGATTTAGATAGGCTGATCGGAAAGCGATTGACAGGATGATTGGGACGATCAGAAGGACCTGGCGTAAGCTCGCTTAAGGACCAAGCAGGCAATTCAGTATCAACTACAGAATCCACACCAGCGGCACGGCCGGGATGCGCCAAAGTTAGAGATAGCAGCCCAGCAAGCCAACAAAATCTTGCTCGTCCAACCCGAACAGATCTTGGCATCTTCGAAAACAGGTCTTGCAGAAACATTCTTCTTTCGGACGCTAACTTGCCAGCATCAGCATTTCATAGATGAAGACTATGCCACCAAGGAAGATACCGCTTGCCCAGCGCAATTGCAAGTCTCTACGTCACCCTAAATTGACCACCGGAAAGGATCGAACACTTGAACGGCAAAATCCTGCAGCACTCAAAGAAAAATCGTCTAAACGCAGCATGACACGTCATCCATGAAACTTACGCTTGCACCGACCAGGGAAATCTGGAACGACTCAAAAACTCCACAGCGCAATGGCACAACGGTTCTATAGCTCAATCGCTAATGACTCCTGAGCTTAACTACTCAGCGTTTCAACAAGTATTCCTCCAGCTTGTCGAATGAGCCTGTCCACCCTTGCGTCATACCGCCTCTTTCTTGAACAAACATTGCAATCTCTTCCACCGTCACATCGCCATAACACTCCGATGATACAGTCACTCGCGTTTGCACCGGTCCTTCTTCCGCAAGAATCACCGTGGTCAGCATAGTGTCCGGCCAGATCGGCGCCATCGGGTGCCGCGAAAGGTTCTCGTTTTCATCGCAAAACTGTTGCGTATATACAATCCGATGCGGCTTTTCGATTTCGAGATATTGGGCTCGCCCATATATTTTTATGCCAGCACCGTTGCTCATACTAAAGAAAGACTTGCCACCGGTTCTGATATCACACTTGACAAACCCCATTTCGAATCCCTCTGGTGGCAACCATTGTGATAAATGATCTGGATTAGTCCACATTTCAAAAACTGTTGCAATAGGAGCATCAAAAGAACGGTTAATTACGAATGTATCTTTGCTGCAACGCTCTTTATCCAGGTACTCCGCAAGCCGATCCCATGTCGCATTTCCGCCCGCTTTCTTGATGAAACCGCGAGTAACTTCCGCCGCTTCCGGAGTCGGCAGCGTCATACACATGTCCATCGTTGTCGCACCGTTACTTTCGGAAAACAGCACAGTTACTCGAAAGAGCGGATTTTGCTCGTCATTGCCACCATGATCGTAGACCAGTTTTGCGCAATGTTCCACCTCAAGATACTTAGTCTTATTGCGATAATCGACACCATCGGGACCATGCATCGTGTAATCCCAATGTCCGCCAACCTTCAAATCTTTACTGTGCGTAGTTATGGTAAATCCGCGCGGTCCCCACCAGTGAGCAGCCTGCTCGGGATCTGTCCAGGCATCCCAGACCACTTGAACCGGTGCGTTATAGATTCTTGTGAGCCTCAGCTCATTAGACTTACTTTTTACGGCCATGTTTCTTCCCTTTTTGATCCTTTTTCGCAGTGACAGTTTTAAGGTACTCATCCAAGCGATCGAAGCTTGCCTCCCAAAAGACTCGATATTCTTCCATCCAGTCAGCTGCTTGCTTCAAGCCATCTCCGTTCAGCTTGCATGGACGCCATTGAGCATCTTTCGATTTGGTGACCAGCCCTGCCTTCTCCAAAACTTTGATGTGTTTTGTGATAGCCGGCAGGCTCATATCATTTAGAAACGGCTTCGCCAGGTCGGTAACGCTGCATTCCCCTTTTGACAGCTGAGCTAGAAGCGCTCTTCTTGTCGGATCTGCCAAGGCTGCAAATGTTTGACTGAGAGTATCGTGAATCTTACTTTACCATACAGTTAATTAACCTTACGGTTAAGTATAATCCACCGATATATAAGGTGTCAACGCGGTTTGTTCTATGC
>CAZSNX010000223.1:0-7191 GCA_964607945.1 uncultured Candidatus Obscuribacterales bacterium | reverse complement strand
TCATTAACCTGGTTGGAATGGTTTACTGTGCTGTGGTGATTCCGATTGAAGGTTACCGAGTTTACAACCGGCAGGACGGTTTGAGAATCGGGGATGATATAGCCGGAACCGCACTAGTAGAAGCACCGATGGACTTCAGCACGCTCTTGCCACGGCAATAAGTGATCGCCGGCAGGCGCACTAAATCTGGATGGCAATCGATTGTCACCGGCTGCTCAAAGGCAATCAGGAAGCCGCACCGCCCAGATATACACCCTTGGAATCAAGCTCCCGTAGCACCTTGAGCTCTTCGGCAGACGGCGGTTCGGTGCAATCAGGAGCATCCATGAGCTCAATATTCCAACCAAGCGCAGCCTTAACCTTTTCGAGCGACACTCCGGGATGAAGGCGCGTCAGGTACATCTTGCCTTCTGCGTCGAACTCATAGACGCCCAGATCGGTTATTACCAACTTCGGTCCGCCGCCGGGCAAGCCAAGCGACTCCCTCTCTTTGCGACCGGACAGAAAACCAGGGCTGGTAATGAAATCTACCTTCGCTGGAAAGCGCTTGGCGTCCTGTTTGGTCATTATGACCGTCCGCTTTGCATGAATTGCGATTTCGCACGCTCCGCCACTGCCCGGTAAGCGAACTTTGCAGCGATCGTATGGCCCGATTACGGTCGAATTTATGTTGCCGTAGCGATCTATTTGTGCGCCTCCGAGGAAGCCTACATCGACGAGCCCGCCTTGCAGATAAAAGTTGAACAGCTCGAACATTGAACAGACGACCTGCGAATTTTCAGCCAATACCGAGTCGCCGATAGACAGCGGCAACCTGGCCGGTCGCGACCCAATCACTCCGGATTCAAAGATGAGCACCAGATTAGGCGCATGCAGCCGGAGCGCCAGGCAAGCAGCCAGGTTTGGCATTCCGACTCCGACCAGCACCCGTTCGCCATCCACAAGGCAACGAGACGCTTCGACGACCATCATCTCCGTGTCAGTGTATGTTCGAGTTGCAACCATCTTTTCACCATCTTGATCCCGGCTAAACTTCGCTCAACGTTAGCATATGACAGCACAGGCAATGCGCCCACCGGTAAGCTGGAATCACAGTTTCAAAGAAATTTTATACGCGCTGTCAAGAGAGCCCTTGTGTCGGCAAAAGTAACAAAAGCTGGTCTGCATGCCCCTCTCCTAGGCATGCTTGTGATATCTTTTTCGTTTACTCGGGCAATGGCACTTAACTCTGGTGATCTCGCCGTCGGCAGCCATGCCAGGAAGAAATATGACCCACAAGACAGCCTACCTCTGGGGACCCATCTCAAGTTTCTCGGGACCGCTTGCAGCCTCCCTGCTCAATAAGGGCTGGCAGATTCATGTCGCAACAAAGTCCTCGCTCAATCTCTTTACTTTGTCGCCGCTCGACTTGAAGTCGGCAGCACAAACCTGGCTGGAGCGCGCGCTCGGAGGACACGAGCAGCTGCACATCTTTCAGGAACGCTTGCGTTTTCTGGATTCCGGCGAGATTGTCAAAGGGGTCAACTATGACGCCGTAATCTTTTGCGGCTTGCCTCCCAACTTCGATGAGCCGAGAGCCCCACGAGCACCTTGGGCGGCCGGCGAACTGCCGGCAGTAGCAAAATTGTTCAAGGGTGTGCCGACTTTCATCATTTCCTCACTCTGGGGCGGCATCCAACCGGATGACGTCGTTCCGGAAGAATTGGAATTCGAGCGCCGCAAACCGAAAAGTCATTGGGAAGGAGTGTGCCAGCAATACGAGCATCGTCTCTTGCAGAATCTCTCCGACCTTGGCTCTCAATGGCATCTGATTCGATTGCCTCTGCTGTCCGGTTCGACAGTCGATGGCAGCGTGTTGAATTTCTGCGGGCTATCCTCCCTGCTGCGCACACTGTCGACTCAAACAGAGCCAGCCACTGAGCCTGGCAAGACGCTCAAGCTCTCTTACAATCCGGATTCAACACTTTGGTTCTCGCCGGTAAATACCATCGTCAGCCTGTTTTCTCGGCTGCTCGAAGATGAATCTCGACCAAAGATTTGCAACTTAGTGTCGACTCAAAACATCCTCAACCGCGAGTGGGTACATCATCTGGCTCAAGCTCTGGGCTATAACGATGTTGAGGCAACGACCGAAGATCCGCTGACTATGCCCGGCATCTTGAGAAAAATGTTGAAAGATGCGGTGCAAGTAAAGACACGCAACTTGTTCGAGGTGGCCGGTCGCTATCAGCATACGCCGACACTTCTGGATTCAGCCTATTTCGACCGTTTGCTCGAATTCGGCAGATCCGAAAATTGGGGGCGCACCATTTCCGTCAGCCCGCAAGAGCTAAGTTACTCGCCGGAGCTCGCGCGCATTTACTTTCAAGAGTTCATGCCGGCAAAAATCACTCTGGACAATTTCACGGAAGTCACCAAGGGTGGTGCAGAAATTGCCTTCTACGTGGAGAGCGCCGAACCGCAGTCGTTTATTTTGAAAGCCTGCAACGGACTGCCGGTAGTCGAGCAGTTAGACCTTAACAAAGACCATCCGAAGGTAAGCTTTCACTTCTCGGGCGAAACGATGGCCAAGCTTGTACAGAACAAGTTATCGCTGCCCAAAGCGCTTTTGACGCGTGAAGTGAGAATGGATGGCTCTTGGCTTGATGCCGTGCGCATAAGCAATGTTCTGTCAGGATTCCTGCAGAACAATCCATACGCACCGGATGTTGCCGAGAGTTCCAACGGCAATGGCTAGCAGCAATTAGTACTTGCCGGCTGCCGCTTTCTTGCGCGTGGAGTTCTTGATGGCGGCGTTCAAGTTGGCCATCTCAATCGCTGTCACCGCAGCATCGGCACCTTTATTGCCGGCCTTGGTACCGGCTCGCTCGATCGCCTGCTCGATAGTGTCGGTCGTCACCACTCCAAATATGACTGGAATTCCGCTTTCCATGCCCACTTGCGCAATGCCTTTCGCACATTCGCCGGCGACATAATCGAAGTGCGGTGTGGCACCTCGAATTACGGCGCCCAAACAGATAATCGCATCATATCTTTCGGTTGCGGCAAGCTGTTTGGCGACGAAAGGAATTTCGTAGGCGCCCGGGCACCAGACGATATCAACCGACTCCTCATCAGCGCCATGCCGTTTGAGTGTATCGACACATGCTCCCAGCAGCTTGGAGGTAATAAACTCGTTGAATCGGCTTACAACAATTGCACAATTCATGTCACCGGCAATCAATTGTCCTTCAATCACTCTAGGCATGGCCACACGATACTCCCTTCTCAAAACCGAATTTACACTACACCCTCTGAGCTAAGACTGGCTGCCCTAACGGCACCGGGCATCACCGGAGAAGCGCTCGCATCCAAATCTTCCAGCCAGTGCCCAAGCTTCTCCTTCTTCGTGACGAGATAACCGAGGTTATGACTGTTGCAGGCCGGCGGCATTGCCACTCTGTCTGAAACACGCAATCCGTATCCTTCGAGCCCCACGATCTTGCGCGGGTTGTTGGTGATTATTCGCACCGATGAAAGCCCCAAGTCATGAAGGATTTGCGCACCAACACCATAATCCCGCAAATCAGGTTTGAACCCAAGCGACTCATTGGCTTGCACTGTGTCTTGCCCGCAGTCCTGCAAAGCATATGCCTTGATCTTGTTAATCAGCCCGATCCCTCGCCCTTCCTGGCGCAGATAAACAAGCACCCCGCAATCTTCTTTGGCGATCATAGCCATCCCGGCTTCCAACTGCGGCCCGCAATCACAACGCAGACTGGCGAAGACGTCACCAGTCAAGCATTCGCTATGCACGCGCACCAGAACGTCTTGCTTGCCGACTACATCACCTTTCACCAAGGCCAAATGACCGATGCCATCAAGCAAATTGCGATAGGCATACACGGTGAAATCACCGTATGCCGAGGGCAAAGTCGCCACCGCTTCTCGCACTACGAACCGCTCTCTTTCCAGGCGATAGGCAATCAATTGAGCGATGTTGACGAACTTCAGCTTATGCCTGGCCGCGAAGGTGAACAGATCGGGCACTCTGGCCATAGTACCGTCGAGGTTGATAATTTCGCAGATCACGCCGGCAGGCGAAAAGCCGGCCAATCGAGCGAAATCGACCGCCGCTTCCGTGTGTCCGGCGCGTTGAAGCACACCACCAGGCTTTGCCACCAACGGCGGCACGTGGCCAGGCCTGCGCAAGTCAGACGGTTTGCAGCTGGGATCGACAGCCACTCTGATGGTGGTGGCGCGGTCGTAGGCGCTGATCCCGGTAGTGACACCGAATTTGGTATCAGCATCGATCGTCACCGTAAAAGCGGTACCTTGCGTGTCGGTATTTTGATTTACCATCTGCGGCAAATTAAGCTGCTGGGCACGCTCTTCATTGATCGACAGGCAAACCCACCCGCGCGCCTCCGAGATCATGAAATTGATCATCGCCGGCGTCACCAGCTCGGCTGCGCAAATCAGGTCTCCCTCGTTCTCCCGCCCTTCATCGTCAGCCACCACGACGAAGCGTCCGGCTCTGATTTCGTCAATCGCCTCTTCAACCGTGGCAAATTCCCCTTGAACGGGCTCCGGTGGTGCAAAATTCTCAGAATTGAGCTCTAGCATAGAGATTTCCAATTGATTTCCTGTCTCTGAAAGTGCTTTACCAACTGCATTTGAGGGCATCACAATGCAAAGAATCGAGTGGCCTAAGTGTAGCCATGTTCGCTTAGAAAGCTAAGCGATAATCCAGCTTTATTAACGTTTCCTCCCAGGCTGGGAGCGACCAACCTGGACACGTATTTGCCGACCAGGTCGGTTTCGATATTTACCTGGTCGCCGACGGCCAACTCACCAATTGTTGTTTCAGTCATCGTGTGAGGAATCAATGCTACGGTGAATCGAATGCGCTCATTGGCGGCCGTAGCCTCCAACGAGGCAACCGTCAAGCTAATCCCGTCGACGGCAACCGAGCCCTTCTCGATGAAACCAGATGCAAACTTGCCGTCCAGCTCGAAAGTAACCAACCTCGAGAAGCCTTCATTCTCAACAGCCACAACTACCGCCAGACTATCCACGTGTCCGCTGACAAGATGTCCGCCTAAACGGTCGCAAAGGCGCAAGGCACGCTCCAGATTTACCTTGCTGCCCGACTTAGCCGCACCCAGCTTGGTCACCCGCAGCGTCTGAAGTGACGCCTCTACGTCGAACCAATCGGTACCGAAGTCCACAACCGTCAAGCAGGCTCCGTTCACACAAATTGAATCGCCGAGCTTGACTCCCGCCAGCACTTTCTTCGCGCCCAATCTCAAACGGCGACCATCAGCGGTATCCCGCACTGCGGTGACCTTGCCAACTTCTTCGACAATACCGGTAAACAAATTGCCGTCCAGTCGACCCAATCGGGTCGTCGCCCAAACCAATTCTGCGTATTTTACATCCAAATATACTGGCAACCCAATCTACCGATGGGAAGCCCCCCAAGTCAGCCCGACCGGCTGTCTGCCCGAATGCCCGGAAGCAGGCGCCCATGAGCTCTGGAGCCGATGCTGCCGAGTCAGCGCCAGCCAGGCGGCAAGTGTGCCTTCATCACATACCTTTACAACAAACCGCCAGGTAAATTTTCCATTCGCCAAAGGTCTGGCCGGTTAGCTGGCCACTTCCTGAATGTCCACAACGATTGGTGCAAGCACTTGTTGCTGATTATTACCTTGCGCTGCATATCGGGAATGGCTGTTGACGCTCGAATCGACTTCACCGGTGGCTCTCATACCCATCAAGAAGCGAAAGTGAAAGCGGTTCTCATCAGCGCCTGAAGCAGAATGCCGCGCTACCATTCCGGAGACATCAATTGGCACATAGCCGGTTCTCTCGAGAGGATCTCCACTTACCACCGAATCTATCCGGACGGACACGACACTCTTCTCGCTGGTTAGGCTGCGCACATTGGCTTTCAACTCTTCGTTGTTCTTGGGAATCTGTCCGGCCGCCCGCAGCTTATTAATCACGCTTTCGTGCAGCTCTTTTGTAGTAAGCAGCTTCTGTGTGTTCTCGGCATAGGTCAGATAGCTGGTATCCAACAGCTGGCACGCCACATTGCGCCCGAGTTCTTCGGTGCTCTGCTTGATCTCGTGCGGGACTCGTCTGGTCTGCGCCGGTCGCGTCGTAAACAACACGAGATTGAAAAACAGGCTGGCAGCCAATGCCGCATGCACTCCGTATTGACGGATCAAATGCTCGGGACCGAAATTCCTAACTCGCCAATACATCTACTGCAGCTCCACTCTACCTAAAACCCAGTTATTGCTCGAACGATAGAAAGTCAACGTTGCTCCGCAATCTACAATCTCTTGTCCGGCGCTGCCAAAACCAGATCCGGACAAAACCTGCCTTCCCTGTATCTTTACTATAGCGTCTGTACCGTTTCTTTGTACAACATCAGCGCGCGTAATCTCGGCAGTCGAGCTCCAATGCCGGTCCGGCCAAGACCAGGTGAAGATATGTTCTCCGACCGCCTTGGCCTCGTCTGCAATTCGCATGTTCATCACGAATTGCAAGCCGGCGAACACTAAGACAAGCAGACCGCAAAAGGCCACAAACCACTTGTTGGGACGAAAGACTTTCTCGAAATCGATCATGACGGCTCGTTATTCGTGCTGCAATCCGAGATAGTAAACGGCTTGTCGACAAGCATCTGTGTGATTCAATTTGGGATTCTTCGACTTAACTTCTTTAATCATCTCGATTCGCCTTGGAATATCCCGAATCGGCTCTGAGGTGCAGATCCAATAGTCCATTCCGGAAGGAACCAATCTAATCGTGCCGTGCACGGCACCGACGATCAGAAGCAATTGGCTGTCTCGCCTCTTCTCTTCTTGGGTAGAAAAGTTCTCGACCGCCACTACTTCCGCATCGGTGAGTTTTAATACATCCTTAAGCAGCTTGAGATCGCTGGGGTCTTGCCGAAGCAGGATTTTCATGTGCGAGTTCTTCACGACCGAATCGGCTTGCTCTGACTGGCGGAAGAAGTCCTTCAACTGCTGTGTGATGGAAACGAGCATCATACCGTAGTGACGAGCTCGTCTCGACAAGTCATCCAGCAATCGCGCTCCGGCTCTAAATCTCATCAAAGCGGCGGCTTCGTCGATGATGGCGGCGTATCTCAGTCCGCGCTTCTTGCAGTCGGCAGCCTTTCGTCTGATGAATTCAGCC
>CAZSNX010000222.1:0-7226 GCA_964607945.1 uncultured Candidatus Obscuribacterales bacterium | reverse complement strand
GGATCGTTGACTTCCCGCGTGTCGAAGACCATGAAAAGCTTTTCGGTGTCGATATTCGTATAGCCGTCAACCAAACCGCCGAATGCTCCAGCGCGGGTAAACAACGACAGACCGCGAGCAAACTGTTGCAGCCGATCTCTTTGCAGCGGGTCGACTTCGTCGGCTGCCGCTTGTGCCGTAACGCGGGCAAGGTCGGTCATGGTCGGCACCGTGCCGCGGAAACTCGCATCCATGTAAGCGACTCTGATCAAGCCGTCCAAGAGTGATTTTTCTTCGACATTCAGCTCGTCGCGGCCTTCCGGTGCGAGCATGATATCCAGCAGGGACAAAATGCCGCTTACTTTATCCGGCGATGGATTGGCCGGATCTCCGTCATCCGGACCGAGATCGAACGGGTTTAAGATTTTCCCCGAACTCGGTCCGAGGTCGACATAATCGCAGAGCTCCGGACCGAGCAATTCCGTAATGAAGCGATAGGCGCCGAATTTATCGACCGTTTTATCAATGAGCGTAAAGCGCACACCGAGCGGTAAAAGGCGCAAAATCAACATGGACACGGCGAACGATTTGCCAGCACCGGTGGTGCCTACGACGAACATGTTGTTAGCGTCTTTACCCTGTCCGCGGAAAAACGGATTGAGCAAGACCGGCTCGCGCGAGGCGATCGCAAAGCCGAACGGCACGCCATCAGGAGTCCCGCATTGGGCCGTGAAGAACGGCCAGAAAGTTCCCACCACCGGAGACATCACCCGGTGCACGATCGCCAGCTTGTCCACTCCGACCGCAATACTGGACTGCCAGGCATCAAGCTGAAGCATCTGCCCGCGATCGAGAATCGCACCGCGATTTTTGAATACACGCCTGATTTCATCCATGTTTTGCGCGAGTTTTTCAGGCGTCTCGGCGTGCGTGCGCATGTAGCAGCTGACGTCGAATGCTTTGTTTGAGCTTCGCAGAAACTCTTGAATCGCCGACGCAGCACTGCGAGTGCTCTCCAGTCCTTCCAGGTCGGGGGTAGCCAGCTGTGTGCTGGTGACCACACCCAACCGGTAGTCTGATTGCAGCTTCTTGCGCACCTGGTCTTGATCGCAAACGTGAATGAACAGTGAAAATGTGTATTCCACCGACAGCGTCAGTAAGTCGACCAGCCAACCCATCCAGGTCTCGTGAGGCGGCTCCGCCATGTACTGTGTGCCGATATACTTACCATCCAGCCAGATGTGCTCATCTGTGATCTTAAGCGCCGAGCGAGCCAAACAAGATGCCTCCGAGATATCCGGACGAGAAGGAGGAGCATCGTGATCGGTGTCGGCAAGGCTCGGATTCAAATCCGAGTAAATCAAGTCCCGCACTTCCTTCTTCGTCAGCACGTGCGGTCTTAAATTAGAAGATCTCAGCTGCTCGGTAGCAGTTTTGCACAGACGATTGAGCGACTCGAGAAACTCCTCATGCTTGTGAATCGAACGGCGTCCGTTCCACGGCTTGGTCAAATTCTTGCAATCGGGAGGTTGATAGCTGATTGCCACATAGAAGTCGCGCTGCGGTACGAAGTGAACGTCTTGAACGCGACGGAACCATTTGTCTGTGTAATCGGCGTACCACTTGAGATACTCGACGTCTGATTTCACGTGCACTTTGAACCGGTCCAGATACTCGTCGACCGACAAGTTGCGCGACTTGATGATCACTTGAATATCTGAATCGCAGGAGTTGGCGAAAGCTGTAAACTGGCGGGCCATCTGCTCGCGCTCCGCTTCATCGAACAACAAGGCATTGATGCCCTTGCAACCGATGTACTTGCGCAGCGTGCCGTCTGCCAGTACTACCAATCCTTCGTCATTATCGTCGCCGGGAATTGAGTGGATGAAGCAGACATCCTGCCAGCTGGTCTCGTTGCGCTTGTCGGGCGGTGGACCGGAAGCCTGGTCGGCGCTTGAGCTGAAGGGCAATAGATCGCGCAACATCGGCGGCAGCCCGCTTACAAATGAATCAAGGAATCCGCCGCGTGCCGACCCGGATGACGAGCTGCTTTGATAGCGAGAGCTGCTTGCCCCGTTACCCGCATCCCCATCATCCTTCATCAAGCGCATCGATGTGCCGGATGACGGCGGTCTGCGAGTGGGTGGTCTCATGTTGCCGGTCATGCTCTATCCTCGAGGTCTTCTTAATGAATCGGTCTGTCTTCACGGGAAACATAGGGCAGATCTTCTTTACGGCCCGGGTCCACCACGGTCGGATCCGGATATATTGTTCCCTTTTCCGAATGAGGCAAATACACCACCGGCACAAGCTTCATACGATAAGCGATCATGTTTCTCCACCAGGAAAGCGGTTTCATTTGCATCGCTTGAGTGAAAACCAAAGCAGCGCAAAAGATCAGCATGCCCAGCCAGAATCCAGTTGGCACCCCGCCTATCTTCCAGGTGCCAGGTACAATCGAGCCTGCGCCTATTGCCGCTCCCAGCGCCAGTGTCATCATGATCCATTGCGAGACGGTCAACCCGCGAATCTTAAGCGGCTTATTCAGGATGACTACTCTATGAACCAGCGACATTCAACTACCCTCCTATCGATTCAAAATCAATCGCGTCAGCCGTTCGACTTTCGCACAAGCGAATCAATTTCCGCGCCATCATGGCAAATCGGCCTGAAAGTCTCGGCAACACCTCGTTAAAGTGTGTCTTGGCGGCCTCGAACTCTCCGGCCCTTCTCAAGAGCTCGCCTATCAAATATTCTATCTCCGGTCGCCGTGCTACGGGACATGAAACGTCGACCAGAGATTTGCGAAAAGCATCGGAAGCAAACTTTCTATACTCACGCGCCTGCGGCTCGGCATGAACGTCGTCTGCACACCAGGCGGCATGGAGATAAAAAAGACCGACATTGTAAAAATCTCGCCCTTGCCTCTCCCCATTGATTGCAGCGGCTCGAAACTGCAGGTGAGAAGGCATGTTGGGTTGGGACAGGACGGTTTGCTCGGAAGTCGGCTCGAAACTGCTGCTCCAGTCAGCTCTACCGCAACTCGGGCAGGTGACGACCGCATAATGCTCCATCTGTTGAATCTGTCCCTTGAAGTCCTGTCTCAGCTCGCTATTACGGTAGCCAGTATCAAACAGGACCGGCAACTGCCTGGAACTAAATTTGACTCCACAGTTAGGACACTTGACACCTATATCAGCGATGTAGAGCATTCAGCGGCTTTCTCCGATTCTTCGTCTTGTCCTTACCGTTTTCGGTTCACCGGGTAGTTCCGGCTCGAGCGAATCTACGATAAGTATAGTAGGCTCGCCCGGCGCTATCGTAAACAGCAGCAGGGACTGGTAGTTATTCCTTTCTGCAGTCGCTTACGCAACCGGAATTCGGACTATGCCGTAGTGGACGGAGGCGGACCCTCCGCATCTCCATCCTTTTTCTTCTTGGGGTCTCGACTGTCCTTCCTTTTGACCCCATCAAACCAATCCTGCTTCGATTTTGACTGGCTTGGCGGAGTTGGGCTCTGCGATTTTTGCTGGCTCAGATTTTGTGAACCGGCGCCGCCAATCGCTCGATTGAGCGAACCACCGCCATAGGCCACCGTGCCTCCGCTTGGCGGTGCGTCATAGACGACCGGGGGAGCACTCTCATGAACCACATTAGGCGGGCTGTCATGCGCTTCCGGTGCATGGCTCGGTGCCGGTGAGTGCACATCAGCGACCGGAGATGATTCCCGATAATGTGAACCGCCATAAGATTCCGGAGCCGGTGCCGGACCCGATGAGTGAGACGGCGCTGAGCTGCCACTCCAAGAATGGTCTTGAATTGGAGCGCTGGACGTTCCCCAATTCGGCTCTGGAGCCGGGGCACTTTGCCAATTGGAGCTCACTTGCCCCTGTTGCCAAGAATTGTCAGCCATTGGCGGTGCGCTACTCAAGCTGGGCGGCGGGCTGCTCTGCCAGGAGTTATCCACCGGTGGCGGCGCGCCCATACTGGGCGGCGGACCACCTTGTTGCCAGGAGTTATCCACCGGCGGCGCGCTTTGCGTATTGGCCGGCGGCGAGTTGTTCTGCTGCCAGGAGTTGTCCACCGGCGGCGCCGCATTTTGATTATATGCTTGCGGAGCGCTGGTTTGTTGCCACGAGTTGTCCGCCGACTGAGGCACGCTCTGCGTATTGACCGGTGTGCTCGGCTGCTGCCATGAATTGTCCACCGACTGCGGTGCGCTCTGTGTGTTGACCGGTACACTCGGTTGCTGCCATGAATTGTCCACCGACTGCGGTGCGCTTTGCGTGTTGATTGGCGCGCTGGGCGAACTCTCATACTGATAGGTTGAACCAGGACTACCAGGTGACACCGGTGTAACAGTTCCGGAATCGTACGTGCCGCTGCTGCCACCGGGAGCGGAACTGCCACCGGCAGCAACTGTGTCGATATGTCCGCCAGGAATCTGATGCTGTTGGGCGACCGCGTGACCATCATAGTATTGATGGTTGTGCGGGTCGTACAACTTCACCTCACCGGACTGCGGATTTACTGCACCATATGAGATACCACTTTGAGTATCGTAATGGAAACGATCTCCGGTTGGGCTGTCCACCCAAGCCTGCCCCTTGGCATCGACCATATAAGCCATGTTGTGCGCTTGATCGTAAGCCGGCACCATCTGCGCGTTCGAACCGGGATCGACCGTTATCCCGCTTGCACCGGGAGCGCCGGGCACAATTGAAGTAGGGTCGATCTGACCGGTGGCGCTGCCGAAAATTTGGCCGGCTTGATCGGAGGCTACACTCGGTGCATACATTCCACCCGGGGCCAGTACATTCGATGGCATACCGTCAACCGGCGACTGCAGACCAAGCGTGCTGCCGGCAATCGGCATGCCGCTGCTATCCAATATGGGTGGTGCCGAGAGCCCGGCAGCACCTAAGATATTTTGGGTATCTCCGACAAACCCGGATGGATTGAACCCTGGCAGGGCGCTCTGTCCGGCCGAAATCAGATCGGCCGTCGCAGACGGTGGCAGCACTCCCGGACCAGCATTATCTCCCGTCATATTGAAACCGGGCAAACTGCCGGAAACACCACTTGCCACATTGGTGGCGCTGTCCAATATGCCTGCCGGTGCGTTCGGTCCGCCGGGACCGGTCGCCAGGGGATCGCCAGATCCCAGCTGCCCGGCTTTTCCAAGCGGATCGACACCGCCTGGCCCGGCCGCTCCTTGAATATCTACGCCACCAGTAGCGATACCGCCAGGATCGCTGCCAGGCGGCAGCCCCAGCCCACCTGGACCGACTGTCCCCGTCTCTCCTGGCGTATGCGTGCCACCGTGGATCCCACCAGCTGCGTGCACCCCCTCATGGGTCAGCGAGCCAGGACCGCCATGACCGCCGGGACCGGCAGCACCGGTGTGAGTACCAACTCCCAAATGATCTGGCCCGCCGGGCAAGCCGCCGGAGTGCATACCACCGGCAGTACCTGGAGGAGGTGAGTGAGAAGCCAGGTCGGAAACCCCGGCGGCTGCACTAGCGACGCCGGCGGCAATGCTCGATCCGGCATCGCTGCCTGGAGGCGCAGAGAATCCCGGACCGCCGCCTGGTCCACCACCGTGACTGCCCGGCCCGCCGCCAGGGCCGCCACCATGTCCGGTGCGACCGGCGATCATGTCGCCCAGCGCCGTACCACCGACCCCTCCGGCAGCTCCCGCGCCATGCATCGCCGCCATTCCGGCTGCAATCTGAGATGCGCCAGGACCTCCGCCGTGTGCTCCCGGAGCTCCAGCATGCGCGCCCGGAACCCCGCCGTGTCCGGGACCTGGTCCGTGTCCTGGTCCCGGACCGCCACCAGTGGCTCGTCCAGCTGCATGGCCCGCGCCCTTGGCCGCCGCCGAAGCAGCCTTCTGCATTTCTCCGGCGGCTTGAGCACCAGCTTGCGATACCAGCGTCTCGAAATCGAAAGCCAATTTAACCGATGAGTTAGCCAGAAAGTTCAAGGCACTCATGATGATTGTGCCTGTGTCATCTACCCCTTTGAAGCAAGCCATCAGGAGAATGGTCGTATTCCAAAAGAGGCTCCAGAAAGAAAGGGTAACAACTCCTGCTACCCAACCCGGAAAGGCTGAACGGAGCTGGCCCATCGGCCAAACCCACAATGCAGCCGCAATCGGCCCCATACACCAGAGGTAAAGCATGAAGGCAGTCTGAAATGCAGTCAGGACGTTGAAGCAACCGGTCATACCGAAATTAGCCGAATTGACAGCTGCCCGGCCGATTGATTCGTTGTATCTCGACCCTTCGTCGGTTCCTTTAGACTTACCGGGGCCCTGGCGTCCATCATTGCCATCGCATTTGTCAGTATTGCGAACGCTGAAATTCAACACTTCGTTGTAAGCGAAAGGAGTGTTCTGCTGCGGCTTTGGAACGGTGTTCTTCCGGTACAAGGCATTATCGTTGTCTGCCGAGTCTCTAATCGGAAAAGCCCTTCGTTCCGCGCATTTTGCATCTTCATACATATCTGACTGAAAAATGCGCTTATACTCATCCTTAATTGTAAAGGCTATCGAGTTGTTAACATCAATCCCGTAATTGACCACCAGATAAGTTGCCGGGATCAAAAATATTGCAATAATCGACCGGGTAATACCCTCCCAGGGACTGATGTCTCCCAAAACCGAAGTACCTTGAGCGATAATTGCTTTGACCTGAGTCATTACAGCCCCGGGCAGCAACAAGAGAATTGCCATCGGTACAAAAAGCTGGTCTCTTATCTTGTTCCAGACGTTGCCTTGCTGCACCGTGAAATTCTGCAAATAGCCCTTCTTGTCCGGATTGACGTTATCAATCGCAGTAGTTGCCTGATTTCGAGCCAATCCGGCAGCGCTATTGGCGACGGAGGTCGCCTGCAAATTGCTGACACAGTTCGAGAGCCACATTAGCTTTTCCGGGTCATAAAGTTGTTCCAACATCCGGTTATCGTTGTAACGTTGGATAACCTGAAACTGAGTGTCGGAGACCGGATAGCCGAAAGTCTGGAAAACGTCGTCCATAATTCCTTCGTCGCGCTTTGTCGGCGCATACGACACCGCAGTCGGAATGAACTTCGGCCAGACCTGAACCGGACCGGAGACGTGGTGAAAGATCACGCCAGGTCCGTAAGATGTTCCTTGCTGAATGAGATCGTGACCATTCGAGCTTGTTGGACCAAACTCTCTGGCTACCGGATAACGCAAGAAGTAGTTTTTCCGGATGTCCCAA
>CAZSNX010000221.1:0-7242 GCA_964607945.1 uncultured Candidatus Obscuribacterales bacterium | reverse complement strand
GGGGCAGTCCACTCAGTTGAGATAAGCTGCCGGTCGACAGATTGCATTTCGACAAACCGAGGGACCAAAGAGAGTCGAGCTGCATGAGTTCCGATGCTTCTTGCTCTCCCAGATCTGAACCCACCAGCATTAGGTATTCGAGATTGACGAGCGGCTTCAAGCATTGCAAGTTGCCGACGTCGGTGGGAGTCGTTCCCAGCGTGAGTGTCTTCAGCCCGACCAAGTGTGACAGTTCGCCAAACGGCAGCGCTTGCTTTATGTCGTCCAGATAAAGGCTAGAGAGAGAGTCAGGCAGGCAGGAGAGTCCGCTGGCAATTTCATGGCACTGGCTCAAGTTCAAATGCTTGAGTTTAGCCAGCTTTTGCAATGGCCGCAGTCCCTCACCTGTTATGTTGGTACAGGAGATATCTAGAATTTCTAAATGGGCCAAATTGATTAGCGATGCGAGTCCGCAATCGGTAATCGAAGTTTTGCAAAGGCAGAGGCTGCGAAGATTGGATAAATTTGCAATGCTGGCCAGGCTCGCGTCAGAAATTTTTAGCTCACCTAGTCCAAGCGCTTGAAGGTTGTGCAACTCTTTTAGAACTAGAGTAGATTTATCGGTAACTTCAGTCGCTGACAAATTAAGCCGGCGAAGTTGCGGCAGGTGCAGAAGATGCTGCAGAGAGGCATCGCTGATTGGGCAGCCGGAAACGTCCAGGCTCTCCAATCCTGATGCTGAGCAAATGGCTGGCATTGAGCGATCGGATGCGCCTGACACGGGAATAGCCAACAGTTTCAACTTGGCAAATGCATCCAGATATGGCAAATCGTCGTCCGGTATTTCGACCAGAAAGCATGACAGTCCTTCTAGTATGCTGCCGAGCTTTTCAGCACAAAGTTTCAGCTGGAAATTATCGCTCGTTGTCCAGAGCATAAGCGGCCTGTCAGTCGGGATCGTCACAGTTCCTTGCGCAGCTGCAAAGAATTTCTGCTGGTCCGGGTTGCTGCTTGCTGCTTCCTCAGGCGTGGCTAATTGCGGAGTTGCGTTTCGTTCTTGGTTCGATTTATCACATGCTGTTATCTGACTTGCCACGACGGCTTCCTGGGATACTGGTTGGAGGTTGCCGATCGGCAACTCCGGTAATGCCTGCCCATTCGCCGACAACTTTACTTCGGGACTGAGATTGTTATCTGGTGGGCCGGGAAGCCCATAAATGTAATCCGTCGCGGCTACTGCCGGTGCTGCAACATTCGGCGCTGCAACAGTGTCCGTTTCAGTAGGGACTTGGCCGCTTGTCTGGCCTTTCGCAAGGCGGTCAGCATCTGTTACGTCTGCTGTCTCCGGTTCCCAGGTTTCCCAGTCAAATGCCTCGAATACCAGGTCTTGTAGGAGTCCTAAAGAATCGTTGGTTGGTAATTCGATTTCGATGGAGCGCTTGGCAGTTGAAATGTTGCAGTTGAGAGAACTCAAGCTTAATCACCCGGCAGCGATAAAATTGGCGTGCGAATTGTTAGCGATAAATTGGAAATGATCTACTTCTTTATTATGGCGCTTGCTGTTGCTGCTTGTAAGTTTATGCTTGTCGATACCAGATGTTCGTTCGTAAGATCTATTCTAATTGATTACGTGTTTGTTCCTTAGAAAGCTCGCTCTTCGCCAAAGGACATTTTGTTCGAACTCACTGTTGAGAACTGAATTGGAGTGCCACTCTTAACCGGTTGATGATTCTGACGAATAGCTCGCTGGCGTGAAGTTGTGGTTCAGGCTGCTAGTCAGGAGAGAATCAAGGAGTTGATTCCAGCATATCTGTTTAGGGCGGGTGGTGCTCGGTTGTGCCTCCGGCCCACTCGCTACAAAACTCACTGAGTACACCAAGCAGGAAGTTAACAATGCAGCTAGTCGCTTCATATCTTCTCCTCAGAGTTGTAATTTTATCCACTGCTGCCAAGTTACGGTGGTGTAACACTCGATAGCTAGAGTGCCCTCATGTTCGAAGTTACTGGATGAGCTGGAGGGCATAAACGTGGATGCAGAGATGATAGCAATAAAGGCGCAAGATATTGCCGATGGGATCAAGAGCGGAGCTTTGAGTTCGTTGAGTGATCAACTTAACTCGATGAGCGAAACGGAGCGGTTAGACATCTGTCGCAAGGCTGATGAGATTAATCATCGGATGCGATCTAGTAATAGTGCGCTGCCTGACTTACAACTTGATATAGGCTGCGTCGACGGCATGTTGGTGTTGAAGGACGTGCGCGTGGTGAAGTCGGACGGACAGAGCTTTGATCTGTATGACCGTCCGGCAGGTCTGGATCCGAAGCCCAGTACCATGAATGAGCCAGCGACAGTACGACAGATAGAGCCGACGGCTACCAGTACTATCTTACCGACCCCCCTACCACCGGTTTCCGATTCGTTGCGGAGACCAACTCCTTCGGACAGGAGCGAATCTGCTGGAGTTATGACTCCTCTCCCTGGTGAGCGAATACAAGTGGAGCGAGTAGTTGGAGCTTCCAGCGCCACACCTGGAATGTTACCGACAGCTCAACCACAGGTCGCCGACTCTTCGCGACGGATTGGTCCATCTGATCGCAGTGAGTCGGCAGGCGCTACGACTCCTGTTCCTGGTGCGCGCATCGAGATGGGGCCAGTAGTTGGTGCTTCCAGCAGCGCAACTGGGCAAGTCGAGAAGCCGCGCTTAGAAAAGTCCAGCGATGCCAGCGGCCGAATTGAGCATAAAGAAGGCAGGCAGGCTCTCGAAGTAGAACACCTCGAAAAGCTGGCGGCCAAAATAGCTAAGCTAGTGCTAGAGAAGGGAGACTTCGGCGCGGCATACAAGCGTTCGCAAGTGGAGAAAGCTTTCGACGAGCTAACTCTCGCTGGGGGTGGAAAGCTGGACTTAGTAGTCGAAAAAGTCAATGACTACCTCAAGAAACTTGGCTCGCCCCTGACTTTGAGAAGTTCCACCTGGAGTGAAACTGCGAGGTATTATCCTGTATTCCACGGCAACTCTCAATTGTTGGTGGATATCTTGCCTCATCAGGTGAATGAACCGCGATCGCGTGTTGAAATCGTAAACGCGACCGATGGTGAGGTTGCAGATGAAGTAGTAAGCGCACCGCAAAAGGGCGTTGAATCATCTAACTTGGGTGGTGGAAAGATCACATGGGTACGATCGAGCAAGCTCGACAAGTAAGAGCATGCTGAAAAGGTTTGTTGCACTGTTTCAATGGCGGAAGTGAATCAAATCTGAATGAATGGGGTCCTAGCTCTGCCGGTCAGTGCGGACGAATTAGGCGCCAAGAATGATGAGCTTCGGCTTTGAGACGAAGCTATGCATAAAAGTTGGCCGATGATGCACCGGTTGTTCAAGCAGCAGGTGCATCATCGCATGTAGGCAAGTGTTGGCATATTTGTAGCTGACGGCAAAGAAGCGATTGAACTGTTGCAAATCTGAGAATACTTTGATGGTCATGGGCTGCCAAATACATCGGCGGGCTGAACGGATTGTTCCGCAGTCGTTGGAAAAGCAGCTTTAGCGGTACTTTTATACAAGACATTGAGCGTGGCGATATCCCGGCGAGTGGGAAGCTGTTGGTGCGCGACGGTGCTGTACATGACGTCGCTGGGGTCGGGGCTGTGACCGATCAAGCCAAGTGAGTGTCCGATTTCGTGTAGAGCCACCGTGTGAACGCTCTTGTACGACCTTTCATATGCAGAACTGGGAGACGTCGTAAGTATGTAGATGTCACTGTGGTCGATGATTCCTTGCCAATTGCGGACTCTGGCTTGGCCTGCTTCTTGCAGGACGAATTGTTTCTTGCCGGCTTGCGAGGCAGGAAGCAGGTCGTTGGCATTGGCGGTCCACCGCACAATTATGTCTGCCGATGTCGGAGTGTCTTGGAATTTGAATGTCATTTTTTCGTTGGATGATTTTGTCCAATCAGCAAAAGCCTGCTCGACAGCGCTGCGAAAGTCTTCTTGATAGCCGGATACCGTGTTGCCTGGTGCAATGTATACCTTCAATGGAAATTTGTTCTGATTCCAATGGCGTAAACCGCTTGGACCGGCAAGCGCTGCGATGTAGTTATCGCTGTCGTCAACTTGATCGCTGGGCGCAGTGGTTGTTGATTGCTCTGATGTGACGGTATTGTTGGGTGAACTTGAACTATGATCTAACTTCGCTGCTGGAAGTGCTTTCAATTGTGGCGGATTTGAATTTTTTTTCGATGTAACTGGTGCTATCGATGCGATCGGGGTCGAAGGCGGTGAAACCTCAGCGGTGGTAGGTGCGATTGGTGATGTGGCAGATGGCGTCGTCTCGGCAGGAGATGATTCTGTTGAAGACGTTGGCGTTGGTTCTGAAGGTGGTGAAGAGGAGGCGGTTTCTTGGGAAGACTTAGTCTCTGAGGATACTGTTGAAGTTTGCGATCTGGGAGGCGACGAAGATGAACGTGGAGTTCCGGCGTACACGTCTTGGTGAACCAAGTCACCGTTGGCATTCCAATACGAGACGTCGATATGACCTCCAGGAAGAACCTCTCGTTTGACCAGCTTGTTACCAGCTTTAGGATCGTGATAGAAGACGTGAACACTGCCGTTAGGTTGTTTGATCACAGTTACGTTGTTGTTTGACTGCGCATCGTCGACAATCTCTTTGGGTCCAACAATGAGACTGTTGCCTTTGATGAAGGCGAATAGGATGTCGGTGTGCGGCTGTGCAGAGCTGATTGGCGATTCTGCGAAGGCAGCAGTTGAGAGGGTAGCTGTTAGCGAAAGCGAATTTAATAGAGACACCAGTATGGGCGGAGAGATGTACTTCAATGCTTATTCTCCTTTCCTTGCTGGACTTTTGGGCAATTAGCGAAGCCAGAAAGAGCACATCGATTGCCGACTAACTTGTAGATCTATAGTATCCGTGATCTCTGTTACTTTCGGTTCTTCGGCTGGCAGCGGTTTTTGTGGCTAGTAAGGTTCTAAACGAATTTTGTCAATAACTTGTAGAAAAGGTATGTAGTTGGCTTCGAGATTGCTGTACTTCGAGCGCCATTGAGCGAAATTGTTGCCGAATCGTATCGGAGAGGCAGCTAAATGAATACGGGGTTTACCCTGGCCTTTGCAGGAAATCTTTATTAGCGCATTGTGTCAGCGTTGTAGCGAGCCTGGTTAGCGTTGGAGCGGGCGCGATTGGCGGCTTGCCGTGCGAGATTGGCATAGCCGCGCGCTTGAGAATCGCCGTTGTAGGCGGCTGACTCAGCGCGCTGTGCAGCGTAGTCTGCGTTGTTTGCGGCGTATTCGGCATGGCTGGCGTCGTTCTTTCGGCTCCAGGTGTCTTTGTCGCTGTAGCGAACACGCTGCGCGGAATTGTAGGCCTTGCGAGATTCATTCTCGGCTGTTTGATAATTGGAGTAGGCTACGCTTGTAGCATTTGAATTTCCCGCGTTTGGTGTTGGAGCTCTGTTTTCCATAGCCTGCGGAGTTCCGCCTTCCAGAAAGACTCGCAGCATCTGGTGTTTCGACATTTGAGGTAAAAGCCCGTTCATTGTGGGTGCTGGTTGAGAGCTCCATTGCTGCGCTTGTGCCATGCCCTGCTGAGGGTTGCTGGCTGCTCTGGCTATGCCGGTATTGGTCCAAGCCCGGCTTACACTTCGCGCGAGATTTTGCGCGGCTTGCGTACTCCGCTGAGTGCTGTACCCTCTCGAGTTGGCGGTCGAGCTAAAGCTGGATAAGCCGGAATTGAAGGAATTGTTGGACGCGTATCCACCAATGCCGGCATTATAAGAGCTCTGTCTGGCATCGTTGGGAGGGTAAGTGGCGCCGTAGCTGTAACCGGCGAACTGAGCAAAGCATGGTTCGGCAGTCGTAAATGCTGCGCTTAGCAAAATAGAGGCGAAAATGAGAGCACGGAGTTTGGAATACATAATTGGTAACCGCCGATCAATGTTTGATTCTCTGAAGAGTGATCGGCTCGGTATCATTAATGGTGGCTCCATCGAGGTAGCGTTGTACGGACTGCCATGTTAATTCGTCATTAGACTTGAGTGTAAAAACGTTGCTTGCTGTTGAGTTGCTCCCGTCTGCTCCTACGCCAGCAGTCAGCACTGTCCACTTTTTTTCGTCCGGTTGATTTTTCCAAATGCCATTGCCAAAACCACCATTGCTGTCGAAGTGCCAGGATACAATTGTGTTCTGCTGTGGGTCCCAGCCGATAACCTGGCTGTCTGTCTGTGGCTGCTTACCTTCTTTGCTTACGGTGCACTTTGAAGTTATGAACTTCCGGCCTGGCGCCCATTCGAATACAAGTTGTGCAGATGCGTCAGGCTTGTTAGCAGTCCATTTGCCAATCAGCCAGCTTAGATCTTGCAGACGGCTCTCCGTTTGGGCACTTTGAATGGTTGTCTCCTGCAATTCTCTAATCAACCAGTTGTTGTCCTTCCTTACTAGCAGCATTGAGAATCTAGATGCCGGCCAATCTTCTTGTCCGGTTCTGCGGCTTACATCGCCAACGACAAGAGCGATGTTTGTTGCTGGAAACGAAATGTTATTTGGATGAATGCCAACTGATGGTGCTGAGCCATCATTCAAACGCTGTGTAAATCGCTCTTGTAATGCCTTTCGTCCGTGAATTTCCTCTCCGGACTGATCGATGAATTGCGCATCTTCAGTAAAAAGCTGGACTATACTTTCTATCTTCCGTGACCCGATTGCAGTTTCGAGTCCACTTAGAGTATTGCGTACAGAGTCATCATCTTGTTCTGCAACTGATGCTTTGGATTCTGCACCGGCGCTTGGGCCCAACAGGGCAAAAGCAAGATTGGTGGCGAGCAGGATTATTCCAATTTTAAAAGTATTGAGCATGAAAGCTCTCCTCTACAACAACCATTAGTCGATAATACCTTCCATCGATTACTCGCAAGCTACGCCGGTCGGTGTGTACCGATCGTTTTCTCCCGAATGAAATATCCCGCATTTTGTCGTGGCACCGTAGGTTACAACAGCTCCAGGATTGGACTGATTGCTTGCCAATTAGCTCGCATCGTAGTTAGCGCCCGGACTGATATGGACCCAGCGAGCCGAAGATATCGGCCAAGATGACGGAGTTCTTCAATAGTTGTTGTGCGACCCTACGTTCTTCAGGAATATTTGACGTGAGCATTTTCTTGAGTGGTGGGATATTGGCGATTGCTGATGGGATGGAGAAATCTGAGATAAAGCCTGTTACATCCTCTGTAAGCTTCATCTCTTTGGCATTGCGGTAG
>CAZSNX010000220.1:0-7261 GCA_964607945.1 uncultured Candidatus Obscuribacterales bacterium | reverse complement strand
ACCTTACGAAATACCTGCCTCCCAGGGAGATTACATATGCAAGCAAGAATGTACATAGTGGCATCGGCACGCTCGATACTACAGCGCTTCAAGAGATCGCACGGAACGGCTATTTGGGAGATGAACGAATGGCATATCGGCGACAACTCATACAAAACTCGCAACGAAGCGCTCCTGACTGGAATAAGAGTTGCCGGCGAGCCCGACAACCGGCATGCCTTCGGGATAGTGCATGTGTTGCCGGCCTACGAGCCGATCGACCTCGTCTTAATCGACGAAAAGGTTTCCGGTGCGATTCATCGCATTGTCGGATCTCGCTTTTGGAAAGCCACCATCGGCTTAGATTCTGAGCTTTGCCTGGTGGAAATCGTCCGTCTGACCAACGACAGTTCGATTGCCGAGCTTTTGTTCAGCCCTTCCATTCTCAGCTTCCAGCCTCAACACAAGACGATTTGAAGCTGACTCCACCCCTCTCAGTCCTACGACCATGAGGTTTGTCAATGAACGCACATTTAGCATCCCCAGCCTACTGGGTTCTTCTGCTCCTATCCGGCGGCATCGTACTAGCGTTGCACTGGAACATTGCCCGATTCTCGCAGCGTCATCTGCAAAACTGCCTGCAAAGACGAATCGCTCAGCGACAACTGATTGAAACGCAACTGCAGACCGCCAAGGATAACTTGGCCCTTGTTAGGCGACTACATATTCGCCGAGTCGTTATCATCAGTGCCGACACTATCGAGCGCATGGAACAGCAGATCTCCCATGCTCAAGCAGCACTCGAGCAGGAGAACTACGACCGGGCGCTAAAGCTCTCAAAGGAAGCAGCAAAGAACAGCGACGCAAGTCGCATCTTCTCGCTACATCAAGACACGAACATAGAAAGCCTGTAACGGCAAATCCCTTTCGCAAAACTCATCACGACATTCTCACGAGGTATCAACTATGAGATATCCATCTCGTACTTCCTGGCGCACTCTCGCAGTGCTTTCACTCTTCATTTCAGGAGCGCTCAACTTCGCAGCGTTATCATCAGCGTTTGCTTCTGCTAACAACAGCCCAAGTATTGCCAACAACGGCGATGCTGCTCCTCCATCGGTCAGCCAAGATGATTCCGTCCGGATGCTGAAGCTGACGGCACCGAAGAATTGCTGCGGGCATTATCGCAAAACGAAACGCACCAAGGTGGAGCAGAACTGCGAAGTCAAAGTTGATGTTCAGTATTGCTACACCCGGATAGTCAACAATGTTCCAATCTCCTTTTGCTACTGGACTCATCAGACCGTCAAGGGAAAACTCAACACAACCAAACAGAGCTGCGAAGTAACGTTGAAAGACATCAACGGTAAAACATACTGCGTGCCACCAGGCAGCACCATCACGATCGGACCGATCCCAACCGCTCAGAATCGCAACTCCGTACCAGTAGAGCCGCCCATTTATCTGGTCGAGTCTTTCGAAGGCGGGCGACGAGTTCTGAGAGTTGTCCCCGGACGATGGACACCGGAAGAACAGTCCGATGTTTATATCTACAGTGGCGATCGGCTCGTAATTCAAAAACCCGAGCTTTCAGCCCCGAGCGTAGACCAGCAGTAAAATCACTGCGCAATCTACCGCCGTACTTGAGCGCCCCTTCCTAATACGAGGGGGCGCTCCCTTGATTGGCTAGGGAGGGATACCAATGCACTTTTCTATTCTTCTGCTCGTTGTGATCGGCCTGTCCGGAGCGTTCGCTTATTCGCTCTGGCTATCATCGGTACGAGCGGTTCAAAGCATCAAAGTAGCTGAAGAATTAGCTCAACTTATTGACCAGATAGGCAAGCTAAAGGACAGCGCATTTTCGCTTCCGGACCATGCTGAGATGCAAGCGAAATTCGAGTTGAGCTGTCGCATAGCCAAAGCGTTTATCAAGAACGGCGATCTCGACAACGCCGAAGCACTGATCAAGAAAACGCAGGACTTGTTGAACAGATATGAACTGATCCGCGACCGCAAGCAAAACAAATAGAGCGCGCGATTAGTAACGCGACAGGCCGGTTGCCGATAAGCACCAGAAGCAATTGCTCGACAACTGCACTCCTGCAGATTTCAAACACACAAATCCGGACGGCTAGCAAAGTCGCCGGTAAATGGCGCGCACCGAAATACAGCGAGGGGTCCCTAAAACATGCAAGAGAACGAAATTTCCGACGAACACTTTAAGACAGATTTACAACAACAGGAGGCCGTTCTAGTAATTGTGGACATGCAGCCAGAATTCGAGGCAAGTTCGGAAATCGCGACTCTTTCGCAGGTGGAAGAATTGATCGCCTTGTTTGCGGGCACCGGCTATCCAAACGTCATTCTGGAATACGGCAATCCGGACGTCATGAGGCAACCGCATCGCTTGTATTGCGGCATTACCCACCAAATGCTGATGACCCCGCTGCTGTCTCCGAATCGATATCAGAAGTTGGCTGTCGTAGAGAAATACTGCAACGACGGCTCAGCCTTCGTGCTGGAAACTTGCGCGGAACGAAACTTCAGAACAGATCACTTCGTGGTCTGTGGAGTCAATACGGACGCGTGCGTCTCAGCCACCGTTCACGGACTGGCGGTGCGCAGACAAAGATCACAAGTTTCAGTCATAGCTGCAGCCTGCAACACGCCTGCAGCCAACTTCAGCTGGAACAACTTTCCCAAGCGCTCGAACATCAAAATCGTGCGCAACGCACAAGCTGCCTAGCTCACACCAAACAAGCTCGATTGCAGCGATTCATCAACGGAGCAAACACTCCGGCGCATCTCGCTTAGCGAGCTTACCAACTTACTCAGAGGTGTTCCATGAAGAACATTCAGCTTGGCTTGCGCAACAGGATGTCGATTCTTTGCGCAATGCTCATTCTTCTCTCTTTGCTGCTTCCCATTCCGGTTCGCGCAGAACCAACCGCACCAGATGAGCTGGGCACTCAGGTATTTCCCAAGCTCAACCTGCCGCTGTACGTATGGAGACAGTCGAACCAGTCACCGGATGCCATTGTGATTGCATTTCACGGAGGCTGTTTGCATGCGCGCTCCTATCTCCCGCTTGCGGAGGCAATAGTAGCGAACAATTACATGCTCGTCGCAGCGGATATGCGCGGCTTCGGCAAGTGGTATCACGAAGGATTCGGTACACGACGCGATCGCACGTTTCACTACAAACAAAGCTTTCGTGACGCGCACGACATTCTCGAATCAGTTCGCTCACAATATCCAGGAACACCTGTCTTTCTTCTCGGCGAGAGCCTGGGGGCGAGCATGGCGATGCAAATCGCCGCCGCTTATCCCGACGAAATTGACGGCACCATCGTTGTGAGCGGATACGCCAAACCGAAGTTTTTTCTGCATCCACACATGCTGGTGCATCTGCTTCAGCTTGCCTTGAATCCCTTTCGGCGAATCAACATCTCACCATATCTCAAAGTCCGGCTCGCAGAAAATGTGGAGTGGGCGATTGAGGAGATCAACGACCCGCTTGCGCGAAACAAGCAATCGTTGGTCGAGCTGGCTAAGGACATTCTCTTCAACGAGGCGGGAAAGCGCGATGCTCTCAAGATATCCGGCAGCACGCCGGTGTTGGTCATTCACGGCAGCAAAGACAAGCTCTGCGATCCCAATGCGATGATCCGGCTGTACAAGCGCATGCACAGCCAGGACAAGCAGCTGATTTTGTTTGTAAATCGAGGACATCTGCTTGTCGAAACACCGCATTTCAATCCGGTAGTCCTGCAAATCATGCTTGATTGGATCAAGTTTCATTCACGGAAAGAATCCAAGCTTTCCAGTGAAACACAGCCAAGGCTAAGTCCTCCGGCGAGCGAACTGCAATAGACGGTCGCTCGCCCATTCGTATGAACCGACCACTTACCGCCTCGATTTCCAGACAGTCGAGGCGTTTCCATTATTTACGGAGAACCACCAATGAAAAACCTTCCTAAAGTAGCACTGACATACGAACACCAAACCAGAGATATCGTTCGGGCCGGAGTAATGCAAGCAGTGGTGATTGATGGCGCACCCAAACTGATCGCCTCGCAGAGTACTCGCGAACGGATCAAGAACATCGAAGGAAAAAGCGCTTCCGATATCGGTTACATGCTTGCGCCGGATTATTCAGGCTGGAAACTGTCCGTAAGCGTCAAATTCGCTTGCGACTCTTGGGAGAAACGCTGCATTGGAGCAATCACCACTCCGGCCAAACTCGCCGAAGAGCTGGCTGCCATGCTGGATAATCTGCCGTCTCCGCTTGCAATCTCGGACGTTCCCACTCAACCGGCGCCCTGCCGAGTGCTGCTTTGCGTCAACAATCAGATCTTTGATGCGATGGTGACACTTTCGGTTCGCTTACTGCCATCATCTTCCGATCTCGGCATCGACTGGTAATCGAGAAATGCGGCACCGTGAATCAGACTAGTTGAGTGATGGCTGAGAGGGCGGTTCTTGCAACCGCCCCTCTGCAGCTCCGCTAGTTCATAGCAAGACCGCCAGGGATTCAAAAATTTTCGCAGCACCTACCACCCCTTCTAGTATATTTGTCAAGGAAATTCCGAGTCACCGAGTCTGCAATAATCGACAAAAGGCACACCCTCTTTGGCTTTAAGCATGACTTCAGAGCCTGGGCGGACGCTTGCCAGGAGCCAATTCTCAACTCGATTTAACTTGTGATAAAGCGTACTTTCCCCATAGCATTGAGCGCAAGCTATCTTTAGAGTGAAGACGGCAAGATGCCTTTGGTTGCTCTTTCTTACCCGGTTGAGATAGCCCGAGTTCTAGCTTGGAGTGAAACTTGAACGCAAAGCTGCTGCAAACACTTTGGCAAAAATTCAACCGGTACAAGACCTGGTTGAACGACAGCAAGGTCGCCGCGCACACCCAGAGGGCATATATCTCTCGAATCAATCAATATCTGGTTTTTCTCGCAACTGAAGACAACGCGTATGAGGAAGTCCTTTCCAGCGCCCGCGTGCGCGATCGGGCGGTAGAAGATTACAAAGACCACCTCAAACATCATCTCAAGTACAGCGCGGCGACGATCAACACCACGCTTTCCACAATCGAGCATTTTTACAAGTTTCTCGGTGTTGGCGAACCAAATGTCAGTCGAGAAGAGCTTGGTCGAGGCGTTCCGCTTGCACTGACCGGCGATGATGAACGCTGCTTGTTGGAGGAAGTGCGCCTGTCAGATTCTAAGCGAGACTTGAGCATGGTGCTGCTCTTCTTGCGGGCCGGTTTGCGATTGGGCGAATGCGCAGCCCTCAACCTGCAAGATCTGGAAAAGAAAGAAGATCAACTCACGATCAGCATTCGCAGTTCATCGAAAAGCCGAGCAAGACAACTTTCACTCGATCCCGAAACTGCAACAGCGATCGAAGATTGGATTACCAGGCGGCAGGTTCGTTTTCCGAACTGCACGGAGCCGGCGTTGTTTCTCAGCAGACTCGGTAAACGAATCACAACAGCTGGCATAGACCTTGTTGTGCGCAAACTAGGCCGAGCCAGTGGCATGGAAATTTCAGCCGAAATTTTGAGGAATACATGCCTGACAAAATTGCTTATGAGCGGCAAGGACGTGCGTGCGGTCAGGAAACTTTCCGGACACAAACGTCTGGAAACCACAAAGAGATTCAGCCCGTCTGTAATTCTTGTTTGCGAAGAATCGCCGAGCATCGCGAAAGACGAACTCGATCAACTACTTGCAATCAAGCCATTCGATCCGATTCTGACGTAGTACCATCCGAATTTCAGGATCAATCGTCAGCGCAGATCTTACGTCAATACGGATTTGTGAATTTCAGCTTGCACCACCGTCGGTATGATTCCGGCAAGTCAGTGAATCGGCGATGCAGCAGTGTCTTTAGCCAGTTTAAAAAATCGCTGGGACTCGGCTGCTTTACCTGTTCTTCTCAGAAACCTCGCATACTCTCTATAGAACATACGCTTATTCAAATCATCTATGTCTGCATGCTCGGCGCATAATTTTGTCCCCGCTTCGAAGCATTCTTTGGCTCTTACGTCATTCTTCATTTTCGCATTGATAGCAGCTAGCAACTTCAGATCCCACAGACACAGTAATGCTCCCCAGTGGCGATCTTCCTGCAACGCCCTTTGAGCATACTGCTCTGCTTCTTTCAACCTCCCCTCACCCACCAACAACTCCGCCAAACTCCTGCTTGCGCTGTTAGGAATATACTCATCCGCACGCGGCAGCTTCCGGCCAACTTTGATGATGCGCTTCCAAGTCGCTTCGCACTCCGGTATCTTCTTCTCTTTTTCCAAAAGTATCGCCCTATCCTGCAAGTAAAAGCACAGAAATCGACTCTCTACCGGAGAGTCCTCACTCAAGCCAGGAATAATGCCGTCGATCAACCCAGCTAGTTCTGTGAACTTGGACAAGGGAAGATAGATGGTTGCTAACACCTGTCTGGTCTCCAGGCTCTCCTCCGAGTTTTCCGGATAGTAGCGCTCCACAAGGTTCCATCGCGTTGTAGCTGAAGCCTCTGCATCTTTGTAGTTTCCTCTCTGAAGAAGAGATACAACTTTCGTCCGTAGTGCATGTGAGGCAGTCTCAACCTGTTTGAGCGCAGCACTGTGGTCTCCCTGCCTCCATAACGCCTCCGCAAACAACGCTCGAAACTCAACGAGCGCCATCGAGGCCGGTTCGAATTGCGTTTTCATAACAGGCTCCAAATTCAACGCTAAGGTAGAAGCTGTCGAATACTCTTTAGCCGCCAACAACTTCCTGCACAGTAGAACACCCGTTTCAACAAACTCGCGATCATCGTGCGACCGAGAGACTTCCAGTAAGCCAAACTTCACTCTGGTCAAAAGCAGATTGCCTCGTTCTGAAAGAAGAAAAATCACGGTTAATGCCAACAACGCGACAATACCAGTGACTACGAACAATAAACGGTTGTGCAACTTCGTTTGATGCCTTCCCTCTTGCACCGGCTTGGAAGAGTCCGGCAAATTTCCCTTCACCGCTCGAAGCGCTGCAGCGAGCTCGTCTGCGTTTTGAAAGCGATCACCCGGATTTTTCTTCATCGCCTTTTGCACAACCGCCTCCAGCGCCGGCGGTATCGATTCGTCCACAGCACTGAGCGGTGGCGGCACATTCTTAACGTGCGCCGTGACAATCTCCTGCACGCTAGCACCGCTATGCGGCGCGCTTCCGCAAAGCACCTGGTACATCACACAGCCCAGCGAGTAAAGATCGGAACGGCAGTCAACGGCTCTGCCTAAA
>CAZSNX010000219.1:0-7275 GCA_964607945.1 uncultured Candidatus Obscuribacterales bacterium | reverse complement strand
CTTTGAGATCGCGCAAGTAGACAGTTGTCTTTACGACCTTAGTGAGGTCAGAGCCGGCGCTCTCTAGAACAGCCGTGAGGTTGGTCAAAACTACTTTCGTTTGTTCGGCGATTGAGCCTTCATTGACTTGACCGGTGCTGGGGTCGAGCGGAATCTGTCCGGATAGAAAGACCAATCCGTTGGCAACGATCGCCTGCGAGTACGGTCCAATCGCCTTGGGAGCCTTGTCAGTGGATATTACCTGCACCATTTCACTCTCCTTCTGCGGCTGTCGGTTGACTGCTAATTATAAGCCAGCAGTCAGAAGAGCAAGGTAGTAATCGCTGAGCGAGGATGGTCTTAGTGACCGTCGGCTCCAGGAAAGATGCCGCCGCTTGGATCGAAAAATCCGCCGCCGGGAGAACCTCCGGGTAATCCGTCACCGGGATCGAGCGGATAGCCTGCAGCCTGTCCTTGTCCGTTGCGAATGACGTGATCGCCGGAAACGCTCATTTCCGGTCCGCCGATAAACTCATCTTTGCCCCAAGCTGATGGCAACATGCTCTCATGCCCGGTAGTCAGACCGGCGTTGTTGCCCTGAATGCCGGCATCAATCCGGTTGACTCGTTCGAATCCGTTGATTGGAGGCGGTCCGCTGGTTCCTTCGTCGCCGTATATTTGAAAGGCCAATCCCCCGGCTTCTTGCACGAAGCTGTCCAGTCTGGTCGGAGGCAGTCCGTTGTAGCCGCCGAAAACCGGTGCCAGACCACCGGTGGAGGTCCGAGGCAACTGCACTTGTTGCGGTCCGGTCGGATAAGTCCAACCAGCACCTTGTCCTGACTGAGCGCCGGTTTTTTCAGTCTGTCTGGCTTGAGCGCCGGTAGCTCCGGCCGTACCCATCCCGCCTGATTGAGCATTTACCGGGCTTAGGAGCCAGGAGCAAATTGCAACTGCGATGATTGTTGGCTTTAGCATGGTAGCGTCTCTCTTTGGCGAATCTTTGTCTAACTGTATTCAATCAGATCGAGTGGACCTTTGGGCTGTCTGTCGATGCATTATTGTGGAAACGGTATTGGCGGTGCCGGAATTCCCCCGCCGTCGGCGCCGGGGAATCCCCAGCCGGGTGCATTGGCCGGAGCATCGAGGAAGCTCGAACTTGAGGGCATTGGATTGATTGGCCCGGTGATGTCTATGTCGACGCTGCTGGTTGACGTCGGTGGCAGAAAGCCGCCGAAATTGCCGGCTCCTTGATAGGCGCCGCGGTAGACGTCATAACCGCTGTTGGGAAAGCCGAAATTAAATTGACCGGATGGAATCCCACCGGCCATGCCGCTCTTCGGTGCTTCAAGCGTGGTAGCTGCCGGAGGCAGCATCGGTCCGTTGAAGTCATACACTCCTTGAGTCCCGGTTGTCCAGGTGTTGCCCAGCCCGGGATCGTAGTTGCCGTATGCCGGCATCTGTTGGACATCTTGCCAGGTAGTGTCGGTCTGCCGCGCTTGAGCACCGGTGGCTCCGGCGCTTTGAGCGTCGCCACCCTGGGCCAATGCTGGTGAAGCTGCTGCCAAAATGGCGATTGCGAGCGTCAGAGTGAAATTTTGCTGCTTTGACATGTTCGATAACCTTAGGGTCTTGCGCCAGTCCACATTATGGTCCCAGGAACGCCAGTAAAGACAACCCACCGAAGGGCCTATTTTAGTTATGCCCGAAAACCAACAAAAATGATCGCTTAAATGCTCTTCCCGAGAGAATTCGCAACAATTTTGGCTGGTTTAGGATGAAGACAGAGGCGCGACCGTTCGGTGTCTGCACCGGTAAGTCGCTTGTTGCCACTGCCGACGATATCATTTCGAGCAAATCCGACCGGCGGTTTGAAGTGGCCTGCTTGGCTATGGTGCGAGCCGGTCTGGTTGAGAGATGCACCAGTTTTAGTACTTTGCGGTCAACAGTCGTTGGCATAAAAAATCCGCCGTCTTACCGGTCGGTCCCAAAACTCATCATCATTAATATCGTAGTAAGTAATCGCCTCCGAAGTAATTACTCCGGTCCTTCTTCCATCCGCTCTGTAACTTCCCCCTCCTCCCCCTCCTCTTCCGAACAACAAGGAAGCAAAGAACGTTACAATATCGGACTTTAGTTGGCAGGATATTACTTGTCATGCTGTAGATTGTCAATAGGCTCACTCCTGGGGGCAGGTTAATTCTGCCTGGATAGCTGAGAGTAATTACAAGAGTTACTTTCGTGCCGGCTGAAATTAGGAGAGGTTTCTTGGCGCGTGGCGACAAAATTCTGGGCCGCCGGCCAGAAGATTTTAGGAGAAGACAATGGCACTTTATTTGGGCGTGGAGACGAGTTGCGACGAGACCGCAGCGGCGGTGGTCGAAGACGGTCGAAAGGTTCTGTCCAACAAGGTCTTGTCTCAGATCAAAGTCCATCAGGAGTATGGCGGCGTGGTGCCGGAAGTGGCTGCTCGCAAGCATTTGGAGACTATCAACTTGGTGATTGACGAGGCGATGTCAGCTGCGTCGGTCAGCCCGAAAGATTTAACCGGAATTGCTTGTACAGTCGGTCCGGGACTGGTTGGGACACTCCTGATCGGGCTGTCCGCTTCGAAGGCTCTCAGCTGGGCTTGGGACCGGCCTTTGATCGCAGTCGATCATCTCTTGGCTCATGTCTGTGCCAACTATATCGATACCGATCTCGAGCCGCCCTTCATCGCCCTTTTGGTCTCCGGCGGTCATACTCAAATCGTTCATTTCGAAAGCTACAGCCAAGGCCGCATTCTCGGTCAAACTCGCGATGACGCAGCCGGTGAAGCATATGACAAGGTGGCTCGTTTGCTTGGTTTGGGATATCCCGGTGGACCGGCAATCGACAAGCTTTCCAGTCAAGGTGACGCTACTGCTTTCAAGTTTCCCGAAGGCGTGGTGCCAGCTTATGACTTTAGCTTTAGCGGTTTGAAAACAGCTGTCAGCCGAACGGTTGAGAAGCTGTCCAAACCTTTGCCGGTGGCCGATCTTGCCGCCTCGTTTCAGGATGCAGTCACGCGCGTGCTTGTAAAAAAGACGCTCAAAGCCCAGCAAGACCTCGGTGTCAAGACAATAGTACTCGCTGGCGGTGTGGCTGCTAATCGAGAGCTGAGGGCAAAGTTCGAAGCGCAGTCGCCGGTGCCGGTCTATTTCCCGAAACTCTCTCTCTGCACCGATAATGCGGCGATGGTGGCCGCGGCCGCGCATTTTTGTGGAAGCCCGTCATCGCTGGATATCGGTGTCTATTCTCGCCAGCGCTGAAGTTCGGCTTTCCAAGCCGGTGAAGACCGGGGCTCACTTCGATTGCGAAGCTGTAAACGCCCTGAAAACGTGGGTCTACAGCGGCGATGCGTCTGGTTGGATCGAGTTGCCGGGAGTAACCGGCCGGAGACAATCACTTGGTGCAATCAGCATTCCAGGCTAACAGAGAAGTTACATGCAATTGCCATATTCTTATGGCAATTACCCCAGAGTAGGGTCAAATCTGCTTCCGGGCGACAGAACTGCATGTTATTGTGTCGAACATAGCCTTACAAGTGGTGTGTGTTTTATGGGTCATCTAAGCGATGTCTTGCGCGCGTCCGAAGGCTTGAGGGAAGCCCCTAGCTCAGGTACCTCGGATATATGCCATTCCAGGACAAAAATTTGACCTGTCGAGATTGCAACAGGGTGTTCGTTTTTTCAGCGGGCGAACAGGAATTTTTTAGCGCAAAAGGTCTCATCAACGAGCCGAAGCGCTGTCCGAACTGCCGCCTTCTGATGAGGGTTCAACGGAGCGGAGAAGATCCCAACCGCACTACTGAGGTCAATTGTGCGGAATGTGGTGCCCCGACTCGAGTTCCTTTTCAACCAAAGGGTTATAGACCCGTTTACTGCACATATTGTTTTAGAACAAAAAAAGCGGAGAGTCAGGAAAACAAGGGGGAGCCTGAATCCGATCGAGCCATCCTAGCGGTTTGATCGAAGAAAAATTTTGCAAAACCACCAAGAAAGAGCCTTACCCCAAAGGCTCTTTCTTTCATAAGAGCTCCCTGCGAGCTGCGGTCCCATCGCTGCCTTAATTCGAGCCGACTTAGCTTTCGAACAAATCGGAAGTAGATTGCCTCATTACTAGGCTGTCACTGGATTTGACAGAATCACCCAGGCTGATTAAATTACTCTTATTGGTTGGTTGGGAAGGAAATTGTTGTTGTCGAAACCATACGACGAGTCATTGCAGAATCGAAACGAAGACGAGCGGCGCAACCATCCGTCTGACCTGGATATGCGAGAAGTCAGGTTCGCCAGGCGTTTCCTCCATCCAGAGCAGATTGAAGCGCTCCGGGAATTCCTGCACAACGCCAGTGCAGATGAGATTGCCACCATTCGCAAGCTGTATGGCGAAACTCCTGAAGTACTGCGCGAAATCGGGATTGAATAAACTTTTGTGACCAGCCTGCATTGCCAATATCGTAAATTGCTCGCAGTAGACCAGGTCTTGTCAACGCTTCCCTATATAATAAGTGTCAGACAAGATTATTTGGACGTGAAGCAGGCGGTAGCAGCTGAATGACAGAAAAAACAATTGAGCCTTGTCCGACTTGCGGTAGGCCGACTCCAGCTGATACACGCTGCGTCTTCTGCGCGACGGTTACAGATCTCGACTTGAAAAGCTTACAGTTGGACTACGTGAAGACTGCCGAGTCTGACGACGAGGAAGATCTTCCGCGGCTCGTAAGCGTGGTTGTTCAAAAAACAGGACAGCGCTTTCCGCTGAAAAGTCGTAAAGTGAAAATTGGCCGAGGTCCTTCCAATCAAGTGATCATTCCGGACGACACCTTTACTTCTCGGAATCATGCCTGGATTACTTACGAGGATGGTGAGTTCTGGTTGGAAGATTTGGGCTCAACGAACGGGACGCTATTGAATGGTCATCCGGTCGTCAAAAGACAGGTGCTGTCGTCAGGAGATAAGGTTCGTGTCGGGCATACCGAGCTTACCTTCGAGGTAGACAAGAACTAGAGCCTTGCCGGCGACGGAGCGAGCAAGAAAGAATGCAGGACAAAGGCGGTCCTAAGAACAAAGTTGAGCTCGAGTCACAAGTGCTCTGCTCGGCTCTGCGGCAGAGTTGGTCTTCGCGCGATACGAAAGGCGTGCTCACATCGGCGCGGGAGCTGTATCAGCTATTTCCCGACCTTTTGCCGCCGCCTAAAGATGGGCATGAGCAGTTTGCGATCAATTACTACGATCTTTTGGGTCTGAAACAGCAATCGACGCCCAATCTGGTTTCAGCAAGCTATTTAGCGGCAGCTAAGAAGTTTCTCCGGGCCGAAAAGGTGAAGGAGAAGAAAGAAGACTATTTCCGTATCCTCGATGCCGGCTTCATTCTGAGAAAACCGCGCTTGCGTCTCAGTCACGATCTGGTTGTCGCCCGTCGCTGGTTGATGCAGATGAAAGCAATTCCGGAAGACGGTACGCTGGAAGCTACGGAGGCAACCGGCGAGACTACCGAGCAGCTTTCTAAGACCCAGCCGCTGGTCAGCGAGCTTCCTAAATTGGTGCAGCTTTTGCAGGAAGCTCAATTCATCGGCCCGGCTGAAATTCAGGCTTTGAGCGCGCAGATGGCTCTAGCTCCTGAGATTCCCCTCGAGCGTTTGGTGCTTGATTCGGGCTATGTCACTCAGCAAGAGATGAATTCTCTCAAATTAGCAGAGCTGTTGCTCGAGCAAGGCAAAATTTCCATGGCGCAATTCCAAGTGGCCATCTACGATGAGCGCACTTCCGGCATCAGAATGGCCGAGTCTTTGCAAGTGAGGGGATGGCTTCCTGTCGAAGTTTCCCCGCGTTCTGACGATGTGAAGAACTGACTGGAAGTGCTAATATTGTAGGTTTGGAGACGGCAATTGGCAGGAAGGTAGGAAAGATAAAGCCTGCTGGCTTGTTCGTTCGTGAGGCTCTGGCACCTCAGGCAAAGGCTGCTTATCTCCAAAACCTGACGGCAGAGCAATTCTGTCGTAAATGACAGCTACGGAACAACCGGGATGGACCTGACAAACAGTCCGCGACACACTCACCGCTCCCGCGCTCGATGGCAAGCCGCAGGGATGCTGGAAACCGGTCTCAGCCGGTCTGAGACGGTCGACCTCTTGCGGCTTTCCAGGCGCAATCAACGCTTGGGACTGCCAGAGCCGCCTGAGCTTGAGTTGGAGCCGGTCGAACGGTCCGACTATCGCTTCGATAGCACCGGACCGCTTTCATGGCTTGCTGATTCGATTGAAGAACAGGCCGCATCGTCCGGTGATCTGGCCGCTCAGCTCAAGGTTGTACTCAATCAGTGTCTGCTTACCGATGTCGCCGGCGCAGAGGGCTTGTTTGAAGCACCCGGATTGTCGACTGCCAGCCAGACGCCGCAAGAGCTCCTCAGAGCATTTGCACGTGTAGTCGCCTTGAAGACAGGGGGTGGCGCTGAGCCTTCAGACCATTCGAACCAACGAGAGAGCTTGCTTAGCGAACCGGCCGGCGAGTGCTCTGCTCAAGTTCAGAGTCCGCCTTATCTGGTGGCAAATCTAATTAGAAAGTACCGGCAGAGATTGGCGCCGGAGGCGGAAACAACTGCAGAAGGATTTCGAATCGAAAGGTTTCAAGGCGGCTCCGAAATCACCAAAGATCAGCTCGGGCGAGTTCTTTATGTTCACTCTTCGTCCGGCGAAAGCATCTCTCTCCACTACGACAATGATGGCAATCTAGATTCCTTCTATCGTAATGACGCTAAAGGGCGTGTTCACAGCGTCGGTAAGAGAGACAGGCACGGAGTTGTAATCCGAGATGCCGATGGCAGGGCAAGAGCGGCCGGCGAGTCGATGGTTGTTGATCCGCACGGGTGTCTGTCTGTGCACAATCACGATGGTCAGATGGTCAGCGTCGACCTGGTGCGTGGTCTTCATATGGAGCGTCGCCGCTGGCCCGATGGCAGCGGACATATGAGCACAGTGACGGCGGTTTTCGCTCATGACGGCTTTAGAATGGCTACTCATTTTCACGATGTGATTTTGATCGACATCAATGAGCAGACTGGGTTCAATTCCGATAAGGTCAGTCCGCTGCGGTTTTACGGGCGCGATGGGTCGATGATTGAGTTTGCGTCGGAGGAAGATTTGGTGGCAGTCGGTCCGCAGAAAGTTCTGCCGCCTGCAAGTATGTGTGTCGAGCCGAAATGGAGAGGCAAGAGGCAATCAGGAACAGCCTGGGAATCAGTCCAGGAGTACCTGGAGTTGCTGCTGTAAGTTGTAGA
>CAZSNX010000218.1:0-7325 GCA_964607945.1 uncultured Candidatus Obscuribacterales bacterium | reverse complement strand
TGCTTGGCGACCGATCCTCGATCGTCACAATTGCTTAATTCCGAACCTTTCAACTCCTGGGTTCGCCTAGCCAGGACACTAATAGCGGCTTCCGAAAGGACTGGTGTTTGCCGCTTAACATGGCTGAAATTAAGTTATTTGTGACCTTACTACCGGAGAAGTAAACTCGAATCTAGCTGTGATAGGGAGGCGTTATACCGGGCATAACCGATATGAGCGACAGCACAGAGGTATCGACTGTGGAAAAACGAGGCGACGCCTTAGGAGTCGAGCCGGAAAGGACAGTAATGGAACAGCAACCGGCAGCCACTGATTCGCTATACAAGAAATTATCAGACCTCCTGGATAACATGAATCGTGTATTGATCGGACAGAAAAAGTCCGTCAAGCTAGCTGCTACTGCGTTTCTGGCCGGCGGGCACGTCCTTCTGGAAGACGTGCCCGGGGTTGGCAAGACGCTTCTGGCCAAGACGCTCGCCAAATCAGTAAGAGCAAAGTTCAAGCGAATTCAATGCACACCAGACTTGCTGCCCAGCGACATCTCGGGCGTGAGCGTCTTCAGCCAGAATGAAGGCACGTTTTCCTTCGTGCCCGGACCAATCTTTACCAACATTTTGCTTGCAGACGAAATCAACAGAGCGACACCACGCACACAGTCGAGCTTGCTGGAAGCGATGGAAGAGAGCCAAGTGACGATTGAGGGCGAAACGCGCTCACTGCCGGAGCTCTTTTTTGTAATCGCCACGCAAAACCCGATCGAGTACCACGGCACCTTTCCGCTGCCGGAAGCTCAAATAGACCGCTTCATGCTCTCTTTATCATTGGGCTATCCGACACCGGATGAGGAAGTAACGCTCCTGGAAAAAACATTGCAGGATGGCGCATTCGATGTAGCCTCCATGCTGTCCGTTGAAGAAGTTCTGCAAGCACGCGTGCGGGCTCGCCAGGTTTTTGTTGAAGAGTCCGTTCAGCGATACATTGTTGAAATCGTCAACACCACTCGCAATCACCCATTGATTGTCTTGGGTGTAAGCCCTCGCGGCAGCCAATTGCTCATGCGCGCTGCCCAGTCAGCCGCGTTGCTATCCGAACGAGACTATGTCAAACCGGAAGACATCAAGCTGCTTGCGCCTTATGTTTTCGGGCATCGCATTATTCCCCGGCATCAGGACAACAAAGTAGGCCATGCTGAAATCATCGAGCAAGTCCTTTCGGAAGTCAGGGTACCGGTGTGAGCCGGAGTCCGGCTTACTTAAGTCCGACAACATCGGCACTGTGGACACCAGACTTTCACTTAGATTCGAAGTACGTTTCTTTTCAGTGCTGGCACTGTCTTTGGTTTTCTACTTCATCGCCGGCAATATCGGTTCTGGTTGGATTTATCTCCTTTGCTCCAGCATGCTGGCGGCATTACTGATGTCCGCCACAGCACCGCTTCTGCTAGTACTGGCAGTTACCGTTCACCAGCACGCTCCGCGCCAGTTCGTCGCGGGACAACAAGCCTCGATTGTATTGAAACTTCGAAGAATCAAGCTGCCTTTACCGGTTAACTGGCTGAGACTGGATTATCGTTTCGACGAAAAGCGCAGTCAGCGCTCAGGCAGCCGAAAGCTCATTGAACTGCTCTCGAAGATTGTCACCGGGTCAGCCAAGACAAGCAGCAACGCGGCAAACAGAGGCTTTAAAGTAATAGTTTCGCTGGACGACGAGCTGGATATTGCCTGGACAACTGAACCGCTCAAACGCGGAGTGCACCGCCTTGGCACCGCCACGTTATCCTCCTGCTTTCCGGTCGGTCTATTGTGGTGGCAGCGCAGCTACCGCAGCAGCGAACAGACGATTACCGTTTATCCAAAACCGGCTCGCATCGACGGCTACTTTCTTTACCGGTTGCAGCCATCGACTGCCGCAGCTGGCGGCCCCTCGCGAGGACGGCAGTCCGCCAGGCAATCGAACTACACACGGGGCATCAGAGAATACGTCCGCGGTGACAGCCCGAGAATTGTTCACTGGGCATCGTCAGCACGCACCGGACGGCTGGTGGTCAGAGAGTTTGAGACAGAAGGAATGCCTCAGTTCGACGTGCTGCTTGATCTTTCAGCCGTCTGGACGACGCCTGAGCAATTCGAATTAGCTGTAACAACGGCCTGTTCGCTACTATCGCTCGGTCACAGGCTCGGCATCGCGCCAAGACTCTTTACACATCCTTCGGTCGAGTCGGCAGGGTTCGACCTTCCTTCAATCCCTGATGGTATAGAGCTGCAAATGGAGATACTTGCCAGAGTAAATCCAATTGCCGGCACCATCACTCAACCAAGTGACATCGACCGGCAAGAACGCAGCGAACACACTCTGATTGTAATTCGCCCGGAAGCAGAGGATCAGCCATGCAAGCCAGACTTTTACCTAATCGAAATCGCCCAAAGCGTGACCGCACAGAGTGAAAAATCAGCCGGCACGCCAGCCAGCCATCGCCGCGATAAAAGCCCGCTGAGAACAGTTATCAGCAGCCAAGAGGATATCGCTGAATTATGAGCTTTCAAGCCGAGCGACCATCTCGTTCTACCGGAAAGGCGCTGGCGCGCCAGCCGCAGAGCCATCATGAGATGCGCAACTCGGGACAGCACCGTGTTCGACCAGACAATGTACCTGAGCGAGCTTCTCCCGAAAGTGACCAAAGCGAGTATCTCAAGGTAGCAGAGAGCTTACTTAGCTTGCGGGTAATAACTTCTGCCATGGCAATAGTTGGCATCTTAGCGGCTTGCCAGCTGGCGGAAAGCCCGATTCAACTGAGCCTGTTTGGGATTTTCGGAACAGCCTTCGGCAGCTACATCAGTTACCGGCGCCAGACGAAAAACAACTTCTGGATCAAATGGGGCCTGGTTGCCGGCATCCTTGTCGTTCTGGGGTTCTTCATCGAAGAAATCGCCTATCGCGTCCAAGCAACGATCGCCGACGCTCGCGTTCCGCTCACCAATATGCTTGTTTCATTGCAAGCTCTCCACTCCTTTGACTTGCCGCGCCGTCGAGACCTGAACGTATCAGCCCTGGTCGGCGTTACACTCATGGCATCGGCGGCGACTCTGAGCAGAGATCTGCAATTCGGCGTCTATCTGCTCACCTTCATCGGTTTTGGTTCCTACATGCTTTTCCTCGATGCAAAATCGAGAACGTTGGATGGCGCAGTAGACCTCAAGGTCGACAACAGCGGGATGAGCGGACGCAAACGCAACAAGCTGGCGATGGCAGCATTCCTCTCACTTGTTCCAATCATTTCGCTTGTACTCTTCCTGGTACTACCGCGGATGGACGTTCGTTTTCTCGGCAATGTGCGCGTATCACTCAAGCTCAATCTGCCATTTCTGACCGGCAACAAGGTAAGCAACCCATTGTTGATGTCGGCAAAGCGCGGCGATGGCAGTCTGGTGGTAAATCCCCAGGCTTATTTCGGGTTCAATGAAGTACTCGACCTCAATTACCGAGGCAAGCTTTCCAACGATGTGGTGCTCAAGGTCGGCTGTCCGAAAGGAGAATTCTGGCGGGCAATGGCTTTCGACACTTATGACGGTCATCAATGGACAATGAGTGAACCACGCAAGACATACGATCGTCTCACCACATATGGTGCAGCGATTCATCTCGCACCCGTCCCTTCGTTGGTGACGCCCAGGCGAGTTCCGGTCGAAGAGCTCGGGCAAGTATTCTACCTTGAACAAGATCAGCCCAATCTGATTCTGGCTGCGGCGGTACCCAACTTGATTTACTTCCCGGCCAACAAGGTGCAAATTGATACTTACGGTTCACTGAGAAGCCCGGTGATGATGGAAAAGGATATGGTTTACACAGTCTTTTCCTCGGTTCCTCGATACAATCTTGCCCTGCTTCGAGGTCAAGAACCACCTTCAAAGCAATTGATAGCGCACACGCACTACAAGTTGTCCAAATACCTCCAACTACCCGAGAAACTGCCACCGCCAATCAAGGAGCTCGCGCACAAGATTTCTGAAGATCAGGGCAATTGGTTCAATCGAGCGGACCGAATCAATTTGTACCTCCAACAAAAATACAAATACAACCTCGACGTGCCACCGACTCCGGATAATCAAGATTGCATCGAGGACTTTCTATTCAAATCCAAGTCCGGATATTGCGAGCATTTCGCGACAGCATTTGTTATGCTCTGCCGCTCCAATGGCTTACCGGCTAGATTGGTAACCGGTTTCAGACCGGGAGACTACAACCCGTTTACCGGTCTGTTCGAAGTCAGAATGCGGGATGCACACGCCTGGGCCGAGGTGTACATACCACGCTGGGGGTGGGTGCCTTTCGATCCGACACCGGACGGACCGCCCCCGGGCTTAAGCTCTGAGGCTCAGCGCACGGATCTGGCCTTTTTGCTCAAACGCCTGGAAGAATGGCTGGAGAAGGTCGAAAGCAATCCGCTCATAAAGAAGGCGGTGTCGGCCGTCGGTCCGAAGTTGGCGGCTTTGGTTGACAAAATTTCGGGAACAGTCCTGGTTCTATCGGCGCTCTGGCAGCCAGCTGTGGTCGCAATGACCTTCATTGCGGCAGCAGCGCTGACCGTAAACTTAGTCCGCTCAGTTTCGATCAAGCGAAAGGTTGTTGCCGCCCAGCCTTTGCAAAGCCCTGGAAGGCATGCTGCCAGCCGGCATTTCACGTACCTGTGTCAGTTGCTGTCCAGAGCAGGCGTCGAACGTCTTTCCTCCGAAACAGGAGAATCCTTGTCCGAACGAGCTCGCATCCGAATACTGGCAGATCCCAAGCCCGATCCGGAGCTCTGCACATTGATCGACAGCTTCGTCCGCTCCTACTCCGATCAGCGTTTTGGCAAGTCCGGAAGCGTCAACGACTTAATTGAGCTCGGCATTGACATCCGCGAGCGAATTGATCGCCTTTGCGCGGGCGGCAGGCCGGCTCAATGAAGTTTCGAATCGAAAGGGCCGATAATGGCACAATTGTGCTATCAATGTGATTAACATCTGGCATTTATAGGTAAATAGTGCCTAGCAGCTTACTTAGACAGGACTGACCGATAATTAGGGTCCCGGGAGAGAAATATGGTTCAACAAGCGAGATCCAGTCAAGCTCAGGAATTCGTCCCGCCATATCCGAACACGATACAGGATACCGGGCTGAAGGAAGGCTTCCTGGAAGAGTTAGTCCTCAAGGACATCTTTCTGGTCAACTATGCGCTCGGTCGCGAAATTGCTGCACGGACGCTGCTGCCATTTAAAATCATCGAGGAGATTCTCGAGTCGCTCAAACGCCAACTCTTGGTTGAAGTCAGGAGCGCCGGTGGATTAGCTGACTACGAATACGTCACGACCGAAAAAGGAAGAGACCGCGCCCGGCTCTATTTCGACAACAACAACTACGTTGGTGCTTGCCCGGTGCCTTGGTCTTCGTACATAGACTCGATCAAGTATCAAACAATTCGCAAGGAAAAGGTCACTCCAAGAGACTTGGAGGTTGCCTTCTCCGACATCATGATCAACCGGCGCACTTTGAACTCGGTCGGTCCAGCCATCAACTCCGGACGCGGGATGTTCCTGTTCGGAGAAGCCGGCAACGGCAAGACTTCAATTGCAGAACGCATCGTGCGCAGCTTCAAGGGGCATATCTTCATTCCCCATGCACTGGAGATAGACGGTCAAATCATCCGGGTCTACGACAACCACAGCCACGTGCAGGTCGCTGCCGGTCATTACCCGAAAGATTACGATCACCGCTGGGTACGCATTCAGCGTCCCTGCGTAGTCGTAGGCGGCGAACTGACAATCGACATGCTGGAATTGCAGTACGACTATGGAACAAGACTCTACGAAGCACCGCTGCAGATTAAATCCAATTGCGGCTTGCTGTTGATCGATGACTTCGGCCGCCAGCGGATCGACCACAAATCGCTGCTCAACCGCTGGATCGTCCCATTGGAAAAACGCGTCGACTATCTGACTTTGCACACCGGCAAGAAGCTGGAAGTTCCATTCGAACAGCTAATCGCCTTTTCAACTAACCTCAATCCGAGCGACCTGGTCGATGAAGCTTTCCTCCGCCGAATCCCATACAAGATCAACATCACGAATCCGACTGAAGACGAGTTCAAGTGGATATTCCTGCAATACTGCCAAAAGGCGGGCGTGCCTTATAACGAAGAAGCAGTCAATTACTTGATTGAAACTCAATACCGGACCGGCCGCCGGATGATGAGATGCTGCCACCCACGCGATATTGTCGACCAAGTCTTGAACCTCTGCGCCTTCCTGCAAGCCGAGCCAAGACTCTCGCGCGAATATCTGGACCATGCCTGCGCGGTTTACTTCGCGGCGATGGGCAAGTAATTAGGAAAATCTCAGAGAGACAGATAAGTTTAAGGTAATAGGACAACACTCTTGACGTGTCCCGGCTGCTGTCACCCTTAAAATGGTGACTGTCTTGCCAATAGCGGGCGCGATCAATGAGACCACCGGTTGCAAACAACACCGGCATCGATATGCAAACCGAGAAGCAGTCCGGCAGCTCTGCCGGCGTACTTGCACTGTCGGTAACACCGGCGCTGAAGCGTCGCAGAGCAGCAGCCGTAGCCACGGCTTTCTCCAGCCTCATCTGGATCGCCGGATTGGCAACTCTCGGTCATGCCCAAGAAGCCTTACCCTGGTGCATCACGCTAGCCGCCACCGCCGGCGGTGCATTACTGTCCACCCGCAAACCAGGCGCTTTGATCGTGCCTCAATTCGCGGCAACCGCCTATCGCCAGCCGCTGACATTTCTAGAGTCTTTCGCGCTCACTTATATGATCGCCTCGCTCGCCTTGAGCGCCTGGATTGTCTTTCACTTCATGTACAAACCGCCGGCGCTCACTGTAAAACGACAAGTGGTAGACATCGAATTGACTTCACTGGCGGACTTTCAGAACAGGCACGAGCTGCTGCCGGGTACAGTCGAGAAAAGTGAGGAAGTTCGCAAGCGCCATGCAGCGCTGATGACTTCCCACGGCACGCTCACTCCGGTAGCCGGCATTCAAAGCCAGGCTCCGCAACCAACGCCCAACACCAACGATGGCAGAGACACTCCGGCGCGAAAGGTAGAGCCTAACAAATCAGCGACCAAACAACCGCAAGTCAATGACGCAAAGATGGTCATCATGCAGCCGCTGGTCTCTTCCAACTCTCCTCTCTATGCCACCAATCAACCGGTAGCACCAAAGCCCGAGCAATTCATCCGGCGGCCGAGCCCGGTCGATCCATCTCCTAGATCGCGTCATGAGCCAGACGATAAGCCATTCATGGAAGAGGTGATGCCGCCGG
>CAZSNX010000217.1:0-7329 GCA_964607945.1 uncultured Candidatus Obscuribacterales bacterium | reverse complement strand
AATACACAGCGGAAAATCAGAGACTAGATTGTTTCGTGTAGCAATTGCCAAACCGGTCCAATTGTTAATGCTCGGATCTTTGATTGCATAACGAATGACTTGACCTTGATCATTGGTGACAATGATGTGAATAAGCTCTCCGCGGAAAGCCTCGACGACTGCCGCACCAATCTGACTGCGATTCAACTTTTCCGGCAGTGGCGCGCGCAGAGAGCCCGGCGGGATTCCCTCAATAAATTGTTGAATTAACTCCAGACTATTGAGTAATTCGGCAATGCGCACCTTCGCGCGGGAGTAAACATCGCCACCATTCTCGACAATTCTCGGGAGTTGCGCTTGTCGGTATACTCCGTGATGAAAGTAATGGCGAGCATCGTAATCGACATTGCTCGCTCTTCCTGCAACTCCCACCAATGAGAAGTCCGCGGCGAGTCGAGGGGAAATTCGTCCTATACCTTCCATACGATCGCGTGCAACCTGATTGTTTAGGAAGAAATCCAAGGCTGGACTCAAATCGCTCCTTAACTTTGCCGCCTCATTGCGAATTAGTGCCAAGTTGGCTGAGGGATCGCCCGCTACTCCTCCAGGACAGATAAATGCTCGTTGAAAGCGAGAGCCTGTAAGCATTTCTCCTAGTCGGAGCGCGCTGCCTCTCAGGCGCGACAGAGTCGAGGCGACGGCAAGAAATCCGATATCACCGGCTAAGCCGCCAAGGTCAGCGATGTGCATGGATGCCCGTTCAATCTCTAGTGAAATGGCGCGCAAGTGCTCTGCCCGGTTAGAAATTTGTACATCGCAAAGCGACTCTAACGCAAGCGAATTTGCCAGAGCATTGGCGACAGCGCTATCGCTTGCAGCGGCTTCGGCTACGAAGCGTTGGTTGCGCCAAGGTATTTCGCAAAGTCGCTTTTCAACGCCTCGGTGAAGGTAACCCAGGCGTATTTCAAGGTTGAAAATTACCTCGCCCAAACAGCTGAATCGAAAGTGTCCCGGCTCAATTATTCCGGCATGAATTGGACCGACAGGTATTTCATAGATTCCTTCGCCTGTTACTTCCAGTGGCTGATACTGCCGATGATTCGCCGGCAGTTCAAAGTTTGATTCCGGGTTAAGCGGCAATAGATCGTGCCGATAAGGTTCGTGAAGCAGATTGTGCTTCAATCGGGGATGTCCGGCCGGGTACAGTCCGAATAAATCCCAAATCGTTCTTTCAAACCAGTGGCATTGAGGCAGCTCCGGAGTCAACGATGTATAACTGGATGTTTGCAGTGGCGATTCCCAAAGTTGAGTTGTGCCGTTGTTAGTATCCAGTACTAATGTAACCAACTGCCGGCCATCGAGCGACGTAATGTGTCCAAGCCGGTTGCCGTGCCGGTCAAGAAACTCCCGCAACTTACCTGGCAGTTCAGCTATGCCGACTAACTTCTTCTGAGGAATCATAGATGGTTTATCCAGAGTGCGGGAAGTCCGGTGATACCGAGGATGATGCCGCACGTGCACAGCAATGCCGGTATTAGGCTGCCTCCTTGTTGTGGATCGGGAAGCAGGACGTGCCTCGGTGTGCCCATGAGTACCTTCCCAATGTGAATGCTGATTGCAATGAAACTCAATGCCAGAGCTGCAGCCAATCCTGCCACAACAGCCCAGTTGCCTGCAGCTGCAGATCTCGTCAGAATCAACCATTCGGCAATGAAGGCACCACACGGCGGAGTACCTGTGATTGCGACCGCTGAAACGGCAAATAGGATGCCCCAGGTTGGTGACGACTTAAGCACACCTTTGATATGCGACAGTTCTTTTGTTCCGAAGAGCTGAGTGATGTTCCCGGAAAGAAGAAATAGCGAGACTTTTGCGATACTGTGGTTGGTTGCTTGAAGAAGGAATATGCCGGGCGAACCTAATCCGATAGCAACGAGCATTATTCCTACGTTCTCGATACTGGAATAAGCCAGGAGCCTTTTGATACCACTTTGATGAACCAAGAACAGACTGGCAGCTAATGCGGTTAATGCTCCCCATACTATCGGTAAAGTCGTGGCGAGATGATCGTACTGTGTCAACTTGACCAACTCGGTGATTCTGCAAATGGCGAACAACGCGCAGTTGAGAAGAGCGCCGGACAGCATGGCTGATGCCGGGGCCGGTGCTTCGGAATGGGCATCAGGCAGCCAGCTGTGCAGCGGAAACACCCCGGCCTTAGTGCCATACCCTAGAAGGCAAAAGATATAGCCCAGTTGGAGCAGTTTCGGGTGCAGGGCGCTTGCGTGTTCTTTTAAAACGCTGATGTCCAATGAGCCTAAGGGTAGTGCGCCATGTTGACTCGATGCGAAGATCAGCACAGTTCCCAGCAGCGCAAATGCTATTCCAACGCTGCACACAATGAGATACTTCCAGGTTGCCTCAAGCGAGTGCTTGTTGCGGAAGTAATAGACGAGTGATGCGGAGAACAATGTAGTAGCTTCAATGCTTATCCAGAGATATCCTAGGTTGTCGCATATAAACACGAAGCTCATAGCAATCAGAAATAGAATCGCGGATGTATAGAATATTCGCTCATGCTGGGGTTCCTGGGCTCTCCCGAGCAAGGTTTCATACTTGAAGAATGAATGTGCATGGCTGAGGGCGCAGGCTGCCACGAAATTCGTAAGTAGCAGGAAACTCGCACCGGTTCGATTCAGTATAAAGTCGTTAGAGATAATCAAATCAGCTTCGCCGGCGCCGAAAACCGGCTTGCACAGAAATGCCAGCAGAATTAACTGCAGCCAAATAATTGTTGGAACTGCCAGGCGGGTGAAAGCCGTCTTTCTAACAGAGATTGATAGGAAGGCGGCCAATAGCGGCAGAAGGAGCATAGAAATAGTGAAGTTCATTAATCAGTCCTTCAGATGCGTTAACTTCGCAACATCGATGTGTTCGAAGCTCTTTTGAATCTTGAACGTAAGTAGTCCGGCTATCATCACTGCTACCAGAACATCCAAAAGTACGCCCATTTCGACGAACATTGGCATTCCGTGCGCCTGTGTTAAAGCAAAAACATAGATGCCGTTTTCAATTACAAGAAAACCCAGGATTTGGCTGACGGCCAGTCGCCTGGTGAGCATCAATATCAATCCCGTAAAGACGAGGGAGATTCCGGCCGCAGCGCCGTACCAGCTGCCTGCTTCTGACGGTGGTAGATCTTTTGTAAGCAAGAAACTCAAGGCCAGCAACACAATGCTTCCGTGCATTGCTAAGGGCGGGGTAATAATCGTTCCCAAATCGCGATTCACTTGAAGCTTTTTCATCGTCCAGGCTAAAAATGTCGGAATGCCGCAGGACTTGAGCGCAATAATGAGAAGGGCAATAAAGTATAAGCTCGACTCGGAATGGAGTTGGGCTGTCAATCCGGTTGCACAAGCTATCAAAAATGTCTCAATACCATAGAACCAGAGATTGACGCGAATGTGTAGTGAGCCGGTCATCAAGGCTGCGGTGACAGCAGCTGCAATTAGGCAAATTTCTATCTCCATCGTGCTCATCTAAACACTCCTCCGCTTGCTGCTATGAAGGAGGCTAGAAGGCTCATGGTAAGAGAGTATGCGATGAATTCTGGTACCTTACGCCATTGCAGCTTTACTGAGATGCTTTCGAATACTCCTACAAGTGCTGCAATCAGCAGCAGTGCGAGAATACTTGCAATTCCTTGGATCGTAAAACTCGCCTGCCAGTATGCCGGAATGGCCCTGATGTAGCATTGAGCGGAAAGTCCGAAGAGAATAACCATATGAAGTGAATGTGCAAATTCAATCAAGGCTAGATTCCTGCCTGATGCTTCCAGGATCATCGCCTCGTGCACCATTGTCAGTTCGAGGTGTGTGGTTGGGTCGTCCACCGGCATGCGAGACAATTCGACCAAACTTGCCAGTAAGATTGCTGTTCCTACAAGAATCCATATCCCCGGATTGTTGGAGAGACTCGTGTTGTTCAAGGAGAAAATCGCTCGCAGATCGCTATTTCCGGTCAATACTCCAAGCGATACCAATCCCAGTAATGCAGCCGGCTCCACCAAAAGTGCCAGGGTCGCTTCTCTGCTGGCACCGAATGCTCCGAACGAGGAGCCGGCATCAAGGGCAGTCAGGATGGTGAACAGTCGGGCTAGACCAAAAAGATAGAGTATCAAGAATAAATCGGCGTTCGGACACCAGGGCTGGAAAGACAACCAGGGTGCCAGCCATGCAAGTAATAGCATATCGGCTACTGCAACTATTGGACCGAGACGAAATACTGCAGATGTGGTATCGCTGAGAGTTTCTCCTTTTCTGCAGAGTTTCAGTAAGTCAAACAAGGGCTGAAGCAGTCTTGGTCCAAGCCGATTCTGCAATCGTGCTTTGGTCTTTCTGATTACCGAGATCGTAATGAATGGGATGAATAAAACACATGGTATGAATAGCAACCAACGAAGAATTGAAGGAGTCATACTCTACCTCGCCACCTGTGCCGCAGGATCGATGGAAACTGTCATAGTCTTGTCCCAACCAAAAGAAGAATTACGAGAGTAGCGCAGAGATATAGCAAGTAGAGATGAATGCTGCCGGCTTGCAACCTGGCCAGATATCTTGACGATGATCCAATCAGTGCAAGAACAGGCAGGTACAAGCGAGTCTCGAGGAGTGACACCATTTTCGTGTCAACCTTGATTCGCTGTGGGAAGTGTCGTCTGTCTTGTCCTGAAATTGTGACTTCGGTTTGATAACGCAAGATCGGCCTGAAGATGCGCGCAACTGGTTGCGCAAATGAGTCTGAAGTTACTTGCGATCTGGCTGACAATGGACCGAAGCCACAGTCCCATGTGTTGTATTTCCTTACTGCAGAAGGCTTCATAAAGAGCAGGTAAATCACTGCCGAAGTCACGCCAAGCGAAAGAGTGACGATTCCCAGTGGTAGCGGAAAGGTAGCCCTGGCAAGGGAAAGTGAGTAGCTCTGGCTAACTGGTATTCCCGGTGTATTGGCGACGTATTTGGCGATTAGTGCGAGAACTTGGGGGGCGAATGCTCCGAACGCGATCGAGAGACTTGCGAGAATTCCCTGGGCTATGAGCATTCCGGGACTGGTCTCTTTTGCATTAGCGGTTGGTTTGCTGCGCGGAATTCCAAGAAAGGCAACCCCGCTGGCCTTTGCGAATGTGGCGATCGCAAGTCCACCTACAATTGACAACAAAACCAATATGGCAAGAGATATACCTCTTTCCAGATACAATCCGGTCTGGCAGGCAGTTTTAAATACGGCTTGATACAACAACCATTTGCTTGCGAAGCCGTTTAGTGGTGGCAGAGAACAAATTGCAAAACTTCCAAGAATGAAGCAAGTTGCCGTCCATGGAGTCAGTCTTGCCAGACCTCCGAGCTTTCGAAGGTCACGGCTATGAGCTTGCGCATCTACAGATCCAGCGGATAGAAACAGCAGAGACTTAAATAGACCGTGATTGAGGCAATGAAAGATCGCTGCCAACAATGACAGCTCAGCAATGCTGAGAAGACCCGCACCCCTTGTTTTCAGGCATAGTGCAATTGAAATGAGAATCAATCCTGAGTTCTCGATGCTGGAGTAAGCCAGCAAGCGTTTCAGATCGTTTTGTACCAGGGCGAAGAGAACTCCCCAGAATGCTGAAATGGACCCGAGGAACAGCGCGAGGTTGGCAAGCTCAACTGAGTTAAGTCCACCGCATACTAGGATGCGAATTATGCAATACATGGCGATCTTTATCATGAACCCGCTCATCAAGGCGGACACCGTCGCTGGTGCGGCAGGATGTGCGTAAGGCAGCCATATGTGGAATGGCCAAATACCGGCCTTTATGCAGAACGCCAGCAATAACAACAATGCAGGTAAATATGTAGACGGCTGTGAAAAAGACCAATCAGCGAATTGCCAACTGCCGGATATGGAGTGCATAGACAGAAAGCCAATGCTTAATAGGGCTGTCGCAATCCTTGTGGCGCCCAGGTAAATGAGGGTGGATTTTTGAACTTTGTGATGGCTGTGATCGCTTGCAACCAAACCCGCTGAGGATAGCGACATTACTTCCCACAAGACAAGAAAGGTAATGGCGTCCGCACTCAACACGACGCCAAACATTGATAGTATGAACAGGAGGAATGTTGCCCAATACTGCCCGTTGTGGATTCGGTCCTGAAAATGTTTGAGATACCCAGGTGAGAACAATGAGACGGTAAGGAGGAGCACGCTCAGCAATCCCAGAAACAGGCACGATAATCCATCGGCTCGAAAACTCAAGGGATAGACGCCGAGCAGGATAGGCGGCGCAGACTGGAAGCTGCCCTCAATGTGTCTCAGGTAAACCAGCACGGACAAGGCGATGATGGCAATTGTGCCGGTCAATGCAGAGAATAATTTGTGCGAAACCTGCTGCCTGTGACCAAGGTTAAATGCAAGCACACAAGGTGTTATAGAAATGGCTAAGACTGCGATGACCGACTTTAAGTCCATGTTCCTTAATTGCGGCAGGCGATTCTACCTCATCACAACTAATTATGGAAAATACTAATTGCGTAATTGCGCAATTGCTCTAACAGTGTTACAATTCAGTACAGTTGAGCCCCTTTTGTGATTGTTCGTGCGTTGGTGTTTGGCTGTTGTTTCACGGGCAGCCGTCGCTCATCTCGCCATTTAGAGAACCAGCCTTGAAAGCCCCTGCCAGCATAATTAGTTCAGTCAATCTGAATCATGTAGAGTTGATCTCACCGGCAGAGCTAGGCCGGCAGCTCTTGTCTGGGGAGTCCACCGGGGCTGCGGTGGTGGCTTGTTCTGAAATGTCTTATGTCGATTCTTGCTTCCCTGCAGACCCAAGCTTGCCTGTCTTCGTTTGGCAGAACTTCGGTGGATGCCTGAGCGATAGTGGCGGATTATCTGAAATCGTCCAGGGAAAGGAGATTACGAATGTGATTTTCTATGGGCATTACCCTTGTTCGGTGATAGAAATCGCCTTGCGGGCGCCCTTGAGTACAGCTGAGACATCCTTAGATATTAGGCAACAGTTCGCTCGACGCGCTGCTGAGACCAGGCAGGCTATCTATGAGCAGTTCGGGAACGACTTCGATAAGGAGATCATGCTTAAGGCAACTGAGGATTTTGTGCTCAGACAAATGGGAAGTTTCTTGAAGTTGATAACTCCAGGAAGCGAGCGTGCCAGGAAACTGCGGTGTCATGCTTGGATATCGCATTGCGACAATTCAGATGTGATGTGTTTTGAGCCGCGCCACCAAACATTCGTAAATTTAGCCTGAATGAACATTCCACCACCTGTAAGACTTGATGAAAGATATCGCGATA
>CAZSNX010000216.1:0-7332 GCA_964607945.1 uncultured Candidatus Obscuribacterales bacterium | reverse complement strand
TCCTGCGCCGGTTGTGCCAGCGGTAGCTCAAGCGTCCAATTCCAACCAGCCGGCGCCGCAGGCGAAGGCAGAGCCGAGTGCTTCCAATCCGCCTGCTTCAAAAAATCTTGATGAACAAGCCGTCGCAGAGTCTCAAGCGCCAAAATCTGCCGAAGAGCCTAATCAGTTTCCCAAGGCGGTGACACCAGCGGAGGTGACAGAGCCTCAGCCGCTGGCTCAGCTGCCGGGCAGTACCGGGCAACCGGTAACCGGCAAGCTCGTGGACAAGCGCGATACTCAGCTGCCTACTACCAGCGGGCAGGTGAAAATTCGCCGGCCATTCAAGCTCTTCGCTCGTGAGGAATTGATCCGCAATCTGAGCTTCCGCGACACTCCTGTCAAAGAAGTGATTGGCGAGCTGGCTCGCCGCGGTGGGCTCAACATATTGATCGATCAGTCGGTCAGGGGAAAGATCTCCGGTGACTTGAAGGATGTCACGCTCAACGAGGCTATGGACAGCGTGCTGGCTGCCGCCGGTTTGCAAAGTCGCGTGCTTGATAACAACACGGTTATTGTCGGCACCATGCAGGCGATGACTCAGCTTGGGCTCAACCGACCGATGGCAAGAGCCTTTAAGTTGAGCTATGCGCACGCCTTCGATGTGGCGGTGATTCTTCACGCATCTGTGTTCAACAAGGGCATGGTGCCTGATTTCACTACGGCGTTGAGACGTAAGAACGGCAGCACCGACAGAAACTCCACCGGTAATGAAGGTGAGACACGAATTGAGTCCGATCTGCAGTCGCTGGGTGAGGGCGGCGCCAAGAAAGAGCTTAGATCTGCCGACAGAAAGAATAACAGTGGTGCTGCCGTAGAAGAAGGCGAGTTCACCGACGAAAACAATCAGACTACTCGTCCGGACCAGAACAGACAATTACGCGGCATCAGCAGATCTCAAACTCAAGAAGGCGTTGGTTTCAACAACGCCTCGACCGACCCGGGCTCTCAACAAATCAGGCAGTTTCAGGAAACTCCGACCGATTACACGGTCGAGCAGAACGGCGGTGGTGCAATCGTAATTCCTGATGTGAAGAACCGGCAGGTGATTATTGTCGGTACGCCAGACGATCTCACTGTGGCCGAAGAGGCAATTCACTTTCTGGATCGTCGTCCCAAGCAGATTCACATCCAAGCTTCTCTGATTGAAATTACCAACCAGGGACTACGTCAGCTCGGCGCTCAAATGAATCTCCAGGGACAAGGGCTTTCCGGTACAGTATTGGGACCGGGGTCGCAACCGTTGATTCAGTCTCTGCCAGGTTTGGGAAGTCTGGCAAGACCAGGCCCGTTGGTGACGGATGTCGCACAAAACGGTCCTAACAGCAACACGAGTAGTTTCACTACGAATTCAGCCAACAGCTTTGGCTCTCAGGGAAATAGCACAAACACGACTACCTTTACAAGCCCGCCACCGGCACTGGCGATCAGCAACACGAACACGGTAACGGACACTTTTAGTAACGCCTTCAACAGCGCGCTGGCTACTGCGGTTGCTCAGGCCTTTTCGAGAACACAGTCTTACTCGCTCAATCCTGGCAACCTTCAAACTCAGCCAATCTTGGGTGGCTCTACCGTTCCGACGCCATCTAACAACACGGGCTTCACTGGTTTGCTCGGTGCACTCTTTCCTGTGCTGTCAACACCGGTGGCTGGCGTGACACCACTGGCTGCAGCACAATCCGGATTCAATTTCTTGACGCTCAGTAAAGCTGCTGGCGGGCGGGCAAACATCGCCACCTTGCCGACCGGTCTGGGGATTAACTTGAACCTGTTGCTGCAGACCAACAAGGCGAAGATTGTCGCCAATCCCAGCATATTGGTTGGCGATAACACGGAAGCGATGATCATCATCGCTGATGAAGTTCTGCACAAAGTCACTTCGGTTGCCACCATCACATCGGTCACGACAAACGTTGAACTTACCAAAGCTGGCGTGTTTCTCGATGTTTTACCGAAAGTCACGCAAGATGGTTTCATTACGATGCGGCTGAGACCGCAGGTTTCGGCGCCGCTGGGTCCACCCACCACATTCGGTCAGCCTCCGTCACAAACCACCGTAACGCTTCTTAGTATTCGGGACGTCATGAACCAGGAAGTTCGAGTGAAGGACGGGCAAACTTTGGTGCTCGGAGGACTCTTCCGTGAAAACGAATCCGCTCAGCTCTCGAAAGTGCCGTACTTGGCGGAAATGCCCGTGATGGGTGCGCTCTTCCGCAACAGTTTGAAGGGACGCAACCGAACGGAGTTGATGCTTTTGATCACGCCGAAGCTGGTCGAAGAAGATCCGCCGACCTTGACTGAAGGAACAAGCGGACCTAAGCAAATGTAGTTTTGAAGGGCGGCAGCTAGAGCCGCCCTCTTTTGTCTTATCTGGCGGCAACTTTATCTACAGACCGGCTCTGACCGCAATCGCGGTGGTTGCACGATTCGTTTCGATGCTGGTTTCGCCGGGCATACGAGCTCGGCAGACCGGCTCTGCGAGTTTAGTGCTACTCGACTGTTACCGACTTGGCTAAATTCCGCGGCTGATCCACATCTTTACCGAGGTAGTCGGCGATAAAGTAGGACAGCAGTTGCAGTGGTATTACGGTCAAAAGCGGGCTCAAGAACTCGTCTACCGGCGGAATGTGCAGGATGGTATCGAATATCTTCGTGGCTTGCTCGTCGCCGTCGATTGCCACGGCAATCATTTGGGCGTTACGAGCGCGAGCCTCCTGAGCATTGGAAAGAGTTTTCTCATAGACTGCTCCCGGCACCAGTACTGTGATTACCGGCACGTTGCGATCGAGCACGGCAATTGGTCCATGCTTGAGTTCACCGGCTGCATAGCCGGAGGCGTGAATGTAGGAGAGTTCTTTGAGCTTTAAGGCTCCTTCCAGGGCAATCGGATAATTCATTCCTCGCCCGATGAAAACCACGTCATGAGCTTCAGCGTGCCGGAGCGATTTCAATCGCACCACGTCTTCCCTTGCCAATATCTGTTCTTGCAAGGCAGGAATTGCCAGCAATTGCGCCTTGATTTCGCGAATTCGCTCGGCCGAAATGGTGCCGAGCTCTTCGGCGATATGCAAAGCGAGCAGATAAAAACAGGCACACTGAGCGACGAAGGTCTTAGTGGCAGCAACCGAGACTTCAATACCACATTCGGTTACTATCAAATTCGGTGTAATCTGCGCCAGGTGGGAGTCCGGTCTGTTCGTTATGCCGAGGGTCATCGAGCCCTTGCTCTTTGCTTCGGTGATGGCTGCAAGCGTATCTGCCGTTTCACCGGACTGACTGACGGCGATCGTCAGAGTTTCGTCGTTTACAAGAAGATTTCGACCGCGCATTTCGGAGGCAATCTCGACTTCGACCGGAATACCGCACAGCTCTTCGAGCACATACTTACCGACCAACCCGGCGTGATAGGCGGTACCGCAAGCCACTACGAAAATTCGGCGCACCTTCTGCAAATCCTTCTTCGACAGATGGACACCGTATGATGAATCGCCGCAATGATGCCCGCTGCCGTTGGCCGCTGAGAAATCGACCGGCTTTTCCGGATGATGCAGATACTTCCCGAGCGTTTGACGCATAATCAATGGTTGCTCGTGAATCTCTTTGTGCAGAAAATGCTTGTGGCCTTCCTTGTCGATTACATAGGGGTTGCTGTCGACTTGCACCGGACTGCGATTGACTGCCTTTCCGTCAAATGCGTAAAGCTTGACTCCTTCGACGCTGATTTCCGCAATTTCGCTTTGCTCCAGTCGCAGGATCTTGTTGGTGTACTGACGCACAGCGACACTGTCGGAGGCCAGATAACTCTCATTTTCTCCCAGTCCGACCGCCAGTGAATAGTGATGATTCACTGCATAAATCTTTTCTGGAAAGCTCTGACTGACTACGCCCAGTGCGTAGGCTCCTTCCAACCTGCGCACCGCGCCTCGAATTGCCGAAAGCATGTCGCCGGCGGTACGAAACTCATCTTCAATCAAATGAGAGACTACTTCCGTATCGGTATCCGATTCGAAAGTATGCCCGTTGTCGGTGAGCTCTTGGCGTAGAGCCTGATAATTCTCGATGATTCCATTGTGCACGATTGCCAGCGTTCCGGTGCAATCGGTATGGGGGTGAGCATTTTGGTCGTTGGGGACTCCGTGCGTTGCCCAGCGCGTGTGTCCGATTCCGACGGTAGCTTGTGGCTGCTTGGTATTCAACAACGATTCGAGATTGGAAAGTTTGCCGGCAGCCTTCAGCACCGCCAACTCACCATTCTCGATGATTGCCACTCCAGCTGAGTCATAGCCTCGATATTCCAGACATCTCAGCGACGATAGCAATACCGGCGCAGCCTGGGAGGAGCCTAGATATCCAACTATTCCGCACATCCGGCTATACCTCCATAACCTCGGCTTCCTTGTCCTGACACATTCGGTCTATCTCTTTGACGAATTTGTCCGTAAGCTTCTGCAATGCGTCTTCCTGTCTCTTGATCTCATCTTCGGAGATCTGAGCGCTCTTCAATTTCTTCAACTCATCAGCGCCATGGCGACGAATGTTTCGGATGGCGACGCGATGATCTTCTGCGTACTTTTTGACCACTTTGGTGAGGTCTTTGCGGCGTTCTTCGGTAAGCGCCGGTATTGTGATCCGCACGACCGACCCGTCGCTATTAGGCGTCAGACCCAGCCCGGATTTATGAATTGCTTGCTCGATATCCTTGAGACTGCCTTTGTCGTATGGCTGAATCAAAAGCGAGCGGCCATCCGGTGTCGAGATATTCGCCAAGCTCTTGAGCGGAGTTGGCGTTCCGTAATACTCGACCTCTACTCTGTCTAGCAGAGCAGGATTCGCTCTGCCAGTCCGAACGGTTTGGAGCTCCTTGTCCAGATCGGCGATCGCCTTTTTCATGCTGTTTTCAGCCGACGCCAAGACTTCAGTGGTGGTACTCATTTCTTACCTCCGGCACCCGAACCAACTAGCGTTCCCATTGTTTCGCCCAAGACAATCTTTTCAATGCTTCCGGCTTGTGCAAAATCAAAGACGATGATTGGAATATGGTTTTGCTGGCACAAGGAAACTGCTGCTGGGTCCATCACCTTTAAACCTTGCCTGATCAAATCGTCGAAACTGATCGTTTGAATCTTTTTAGCGTCCGGATTCGTCCGGGGATCATCGCTATATATGCCGTCGATATTGTTTTTGGCCATTAAAATAACGTCTGCTTTGATCTCGGCAGCTCTCAGCGCTGCTGCCGTGTCAGTTGTAACGTGAGGGTTGCCGGTGCCGCCTCCGAATATGACGACTCTACCCTTGTCTAAGTGCCTGATCGCTCTCAATCTAATGAAGGGTTCGGCAACTTCCGGCATGGCGATCGCCGTCTGTACTCGGGTGCTTATGCCCTTGGCATTAAGAACTTCTTGTAGAAGCAGGCAGTTGATGATCGTGGCCAGCATGCCTACATAATCTGCAGCTGCCTTGTCCATGCCTTTGGCGCTGCCCTGCACCCCTCTGAATATATTGCCGCCGCCGACCACGATCGCTATCTGAGCGCCATGATCATATGCACCGCGTATCTCTTCGGCTATGCGATCCATTACTTCGAAATCAATTCCGAAGTGTTGTGCACCGACAAGCGCTTCGCCGCTAAGTTTTAAGAGGATCCGTTTGAATTTTGGTTTAGCCATTATTATCCGACCGTCGGAGGAATTAGCTCAGGCTCTGATGCTGCCTCGACCACAGCCGGATGGATCATAGCAAAATTAGCGCTTTGACTTTGGTACAGTCTTTAAGGGATGGCGCAACATTCCGTGCTTTTGATACTTGATGCGCCAACCAGTCGGTCTTTGATTGATTAGACTTCGAGTCCTGCCGGTATGAAATTCTTGTCAGACCGGATAATCTGCGCTGACCACCTTACTGGCGTCACCAACAAACGAGAAGACCCGGCTACCAGGAGCCGGGTCTTCTATAACTTGCCGCTGTGATGCAGGCGACCTAGGCGTTGCCGTTGGATTCTTCTTCTTCAGTTGCTTGGCTCTCGCCCAGGATGAACAGGCTGAATCGAATCGGTTTGAGATCCGCTGACCAACCTTGTCCCTTCTGCTTGAGATATTGAGCGATCGTTTGGCTGGGATCTTTCACGAACGGTTGCTCTAGGAGGCAACGCTCGGCCAGCAGTTTATCAACCCGTCCTTGCACGATCTTGTCTCTTAATTCAGGCTTTTTGTCTGCCAAGTCGGCTTTGCCTGATTCGATTCGGCGTTCGTTTTCAATCACTTCAGCCGGAATCTCTGCGCGCGAGACGAAGCTCGGCTTGGCCGAGACGATGTGCATAGCTATCTCCTTGGACAGAGCGCTAATCTCTTCGGATGGCACGTCCTTATCGCTTTGCAGTTCGAGCAAAGCACCCATCTTTCCACCCAAGGCATGAATGTAGAGACCGACGGAGCCTTTGCTGGCGCCCAGTTCGAACTTCGCAAAGCGACGAACCAGGATATTTTCACCAATCTTGGCTACTTTCTCGGTGATCAGGTCTTGAATTGTTCCTGAAGCCGCTTTCAGCTTGAGAAGTTCTTCGACCGATGCCGGATTGCTCTTAAGAAGTTCTTTACGTAACTGTTCGGTCAGCTCGATGAATTCCGGATTGCGAGCGACGAAGTCGGTCTCGCAATTAACTTCGAGCAGCACGCCTTGCTTGCCGTCTGCAGTTACTTCGCCGACGACCAGTCCTTCGCTTGCTGCTCTGGAAGCCTTCTTGCCGGCAACAGCAATTCCTTTTTGCCGAAGCAGTTCGACTGCCTTTTCAGTGTCACCGCTCGCTTCTACAAGAGCTTTCTTGCAATCCATCATGGCAGCGCCAGTTCGATCTCTCAGCTCCTTAACCATGGATGCGGAAATCTCAACCATTTGCATTTCTCCTATTTCTCCTGTAGGCACTCGCGTTAACAGAACTCAGGTCTTGAATTCTTCCTTCTTAATCCTCGTAACAGCACCGCGGAAAAAGCGAGTCTTGCTTTACCCGCGGAAGACAAGCAGTCCGTCCCGATTAAAGATCCGGTGGCAGTCACGCCAGATACGTTGTGTTGACAGCCGGTTCGTTATTCTTCTTCTGAAGATTCCGCGCCTGCTGACTCATCACCTTCAACTTCCGGGGTGCCCGCGCCAACCAGGCTCGGAACCGGTGCTACCGGTTCGAGCGATTTTTGCTCTTCCTCAACGGCTACATAAGGTTGACCTTGTTTGCCTTCGAGAATCGAGTCGGCGATCTTGCTTGTAATTAGCTTGATCGATCTAATCGCGTCGTCGTTGCCG